>CAADGJ010000380.1 GCA_900696505.1 uncultured Nitrosospira sp. | reverse complement strand
GCGTACTTAATCGATGACAGTGGAGAGGCTCCCGTCCCACCGGAATCGCCACTGATGAGTACCTTGTCGGCATGGGCCTTGGCCACTCCGGCGGCTACCGTACCGACGCCGACTTCGGAGACCAGTTTCACCGAGACGGCCGCATCGGCATTGGCATTCTTCAAGTCGAAGATGAGCTGTGCTAAGTCTTCGATGGAATAGATGTCGTGGTGCGGCGGCGGTGAAATGAGCTGCACGCCCGGGGTGGAGTAGCGCAGCCGCGCGATGTTCTCGTCCACCTTGTGGCCTGGCAACTGACCGCCTTCGCCCGGTTTCGCGCCCTGCGCCATCTTGATCTGGAGTTCCTTTGCATTCACCAGATAATGGCTCGTGACCCCGAACCGCGCGGATGCCACCTGCTTGATATAGCTGTTGCGAGAGTCGCCGTTCGGGAGCGGCTCGAATCGCTCCGGATCCTCGCCTCCTTCACCCGTATTGCTCTTGGCGCCCAGCCGGTTCATGGCGATGGCCAGGGTCTCGTGCGCTTCCTTGCTGATGGAGCCGAACGACATGGCGCCGGTGGTGAAGCGTTTGACAATGTCTTTGGCCGGCTCGACTTCTTCCAGCGCAATCGGTTCCGGCAGGAACTTGAACTCCAGCAGACCGCGCAGGTTCGAGCGGCGTTTGCTCTCGTCATTGACCAGCTGCGAAAACTCGGCGAACGTCTTGGGATCGTTGTTTCTCGTCGCGTGCTGCAACTTGTAGATGGTGTCGGGATTCCAGTTGTGATGTTCGCCCTGGATCCGATAGTGAATCTCGCCACCGAAATCTAACTGTCGGATCGGCACCGGTTCGTAGGCCACGCGATGGCGGCGTAACGTTTCTTCGCCGATCTCCCGAATGTCGATACCCTCGATCCGCGACGGCGTACCGGTGAAGTATCGGTCGATCAGTTCATGATTGAGGCCGATCGCCTCGAAGATCTGCGCGCCGCAGTAGGACTGCACCGTGGAGATACCCATCTTCGAGAAAATCTTGAGCAAGCCTTTGTTAATGGCTTTGATGAACTTGCCTTCGGCGGTCGCCGCGTCCAGCCCTTCCGGAAAGTATCCGTCGCGTTCCAGATCCACCAGCGATTCGAAGACCAGATAGGGATTCACGGTTCCGGCTCCGAAGCCGATCAAGCAGGCGAAATGATGCACGTCGCGCGGCTCTCCGGTTTCCACCGTCAGGCCCACTTCCGTCCTCGTGCATTCCCGAACCAGATGGTGATGGACCGCCGCGACACCGAGGAGACTCGGGATCGGCGCCCATTCGGCATTCACGCCGCGGTCGCTGAGGATCAGGAACTTGTAGCCCTCACGAATCGCCTGCGACGCCTGCCGGCAGAGATCGTCCACCGCCGCGCCCAATCCTTCCGGACCTTCGGCGACGCGGAACAACATCTTCAACGTCTTGCTCTTGAAGTGGGGATCGGCGATCTCCCGGATCTTGTGCAGATCGGCATTGGTCAAAATCGGCTGCTTCACCCGGATGCGGCGGGCCGATTCCGGATGCTCGTCCATCAGATTCGGCTTGGGACCGATGCTGGTGGTGAGGGACATCACGAGTTCTTCGCGGATCGGGTCGATCGGCGGATTCGTGACCTGCGCAAAGAGTTGCTTGAAGTATTTGAAGAGCAGCTGCGGCCGTTCGGACAACACCGCAAGCGGCGTATCGGTGCCCATCGAGGAGATGGCTTCCTGCCCTTCCACCACCATGGGAGTAATGACCATCTTCAGTTCTTCGATGGTATAGCCGAACGCCTGCTGACGCTGCCGGATCGTGGGATGATCGGGCTGCGGGACATTGATGGGATCGGGCAACTCATCCAGGGAAATGCGATGCTCGGTGACCCAGGACCGGTACGGCTTGCGGCGAACGATATCGGCTTTGACTGCCTCGTCGTCGATGATACGGCCCTGTTCGGTATCGACCAGGAACATACGGCCCGGCATCAACCGGCCTTTCTGGCGAATGCGCTGCGGATCCATCGGCAGGACGCCGGCCTCGGAAGCCAGGACAACCAATCCATCGGTCGTCACCTGATACCGGCAGGGGCGAAGCCCGTTCCGGTCCAGCGTGGCCCCGATCAACTTGCCGTCGGTGAAACACACCGCAGCGGGACCATCCCAGGGTTCCTGCATGGCGGCGTGGTACTCATAGAATCCACGGCGATCCAAATCCATCTGCGGATTGGCCACCCAGGGTTCCGGAATCAGCATCATCATGGCGTGTGGCAACGACCGCCCGCCGAGGACCAGGAATTCCAGCGCATTGTCCAAACTGGCCGAGTCGCTCTGATTCTCGTAGACGATCGGGAAGAGCTTCTTCATGTCTTCGCCGAACAGCTCGGAGTTCAGCCGCCCCTGCCGCGCGCGCATCCAATTCACATTGCCCTTCAACGTATTGATCTCACCGTTGTGGCAGATGTAGCGATAAGGATGGGCCAGCGGCCAGGTGGGAAACGTATTCGTGCTGAAGCGAGAATGCACCAGCGCCATGGCGCTCGTCAGGCTGCTGTCGGTCAGATCCTGGTAATACTGCGGGATCTGATGCGGGAGCAGGAGCCCCTTGAACACGATGGTGCTGCTGGACAGGCTCGGGATGTAGAAATAGTCCCGGCCTTCAATGGCGGATTCGCGCACTGCCCGTTCCGCGCACTTGCGGATGACGTACAAGCGCCGTTCGAATTCTTCATCCGTGAAGATGCCGCGGGCAATGAAGACCTGTCGCATGAATGGCTCAGTGCTGCGCGCCACCGGTCCAATGGCGTCGCTCTTGACCGGCACATCACGCCAGCCGAGGAGCTTCGCCCCGGCATCTTTAATGACCCGCGTAAACACCGTCTCGCACTGCGCTCGGGCATCGGCATCGGGCGGTAAGAACACCATTCCGACGCCATACTCTCCCGCTCCGGGGAGCTTGATGCCGCTGTCTTTGGCGGCACGCTTGAAGAACTCATGCGGGACTTGAAGAAGGATGCCTGCGCCGTCTCCGGTACAGGGATCACACCCCTGCGCACCGCGATGGGTCAGGCTTTCTAAAACCTGAAGTCCCTGCTGCACGATCTGGTGCGAGCGCTGGCCCTTGATATCGACGACAAACCCGACTCCGCACGAGTCTTTCTCGTGCTGCGGATCATATAGCCCTTGTTTGGGAGGAAGCCCTGGTACATTCATGGCACGTATTCTCGTCTAGAGGCAGGCAATAAACCGGGGAACAGACGCCCCTCTCGGGGACGTTGAAGCTGTCGCACGACCACGGTGACTGCTACCATTCAGTTGGGGAAATCAGCGAGAGGTCACCTTACTGGATGGGCTGTGAAACTGTCAAGAGAACGGCGACGCAAACTGAAGCACAAACCCTCCGACCAGTGCTTGACTTAGTGGAGTTTCCTGCCCTACTATCCGCCCCATGTCGAATGGACCGACCACCCTCACGCTCCACAGCATGGCCGACGTCTGGGACGTGTACCGTGAAGAGCTCGAGGGGGTCGAGGAACAGATCCGGAAGAATCTCGACTCCAGCGTCGATCTCGTCAATACAGTCGCCGCCCACATCTTGAACAGCGGCGGCAAACGCGTCCGACCGCTCTTCGTCCTCCTCAGCGCCCATCTCTGCGGATACGCCGGCCAGGACCATCAGGCCCTGGGAAGCCTTGTCGAATTCATTCATACCGCCACCCTGCTACACGACGACGTCGTCGACGACGCCGACCTGCGCCGGGGCCGCCGTACCGCGAGCAAGGTCTGGGGCAACCAAATCAGTATTCTGGTGGGGGATTACCTCTATTCACGGGCCATCTGCCAGATCGTCGACTTCCGTAACCAAGGCATCAACGAAGCACTCTCGGAAGCCTGCCGCAAGATGGCCGAAGGCGAAGTGCTTCAACTGTATTACAACGGCAATCCGCTGATGCCGGAACCGGAATATCTCCGCATCATTGAGCATAAGACCGCCGGATTGATTGCGGCCTCGTGCAAGATCGGCGCGATTGTCGGCGGGGCCACGGAAGAATTACAGGAGGCGCTGTTCCGCTTCGGACAGCGGCTGGGCATTGCATTCCAACTGGCGGATGACACGCTGGACTACACTGCCAACGGCGAACATCTGGGCAAAACATTGGGGCAGGACCTCCGGCAAGGCAAAGCGACGCTGCCGCTGTTGCACCTGTTGCAACACTGCCCGGAACCAGACCGGCAGTTGATCAAAGATCGCATGGAAACCCGGACTTTGACCGATGAGGAACTGCGCCGCATCGTCGCCTTGATGCAGGAGTATGGGTCCATCGCCTACGCCATGGAACGGGCGCACGCGTTTGTCGCCGCCGCGAAACGCGATCTCGATCTGTTCCACGACAACACCGCCAAGCGCGCCCTGTCCATCGCCGCCGATTACATGGTGACTCGCGACCGCTGAGTTGCCGCCGTCCGGCTTCTACAACGCCCACGCTCTGCTGACCGTACGTACTCGTTCAGCGACGGGTTTCTTTCGCCACTGGATGAACCGATAACCATGTTAAGCCCCTACCACTACCACCGCGGTCATAAGACGCTTCACGTTGCACTCAGTGACAGAGCGACCGCCGCAGGTTATTCGGAAAGGCCGTCAATGAGTCCGGCAATCGCCGGCCTTTCCCAACAACCCGTATGCCACCCTGCATCCATCGAGCAAAAAGGATAGAACCGCATGGCACATATCATCCCCTTTCACGGCACCCTGTATAATCCCACGACGGTCGGCGACGTCCGGAAAGTGGTCGCACCGCCCTACGACATCATCGACAGCACGCTGCAAAAAACGTTGCACGATCGCCACCCGAACAACGTCATCCGGCTGGAACTCGGCTACGAACAAGCAGGCGACGCACCTGCCAACAATAAGTACACCCGCGCCGCGGCTGCCCTTACCGACTGGCTGAAGAGCGGAGCCCTCCGCAAAGATTCCCAGCCGGCGGTCTACTACCACACCATCGAATACCGGCCGCCCTACTCGGCACCCGGCACACCGACCAAGATCTTCAAAGGATTCCTGTCTACGGTGGAGCTCGAAGAATTCGGTTCGGGCAAGATCTATCCGCACGAAAACACCCGCGCAGCGGCGAAAACCGACCGGCTCAATCTCCTGGAAGCCTGCCGCGCCAACTTCAGCGCGATCATTTCGCTGTATTCGGATCCCCAGAATGAAGTGCTCAATTTGCTCGAACAGTCGATTGCGTCGGAGAAACCGCGCATCGATTTCCAGGACGACGAGGGCTTCCGGCAGCAGTTGTGGAGCGTCACCGATGCGAAGGTCCTCGCAAAGGTCGTCCAGATCATGAACACGAAACAACTGTTCATCGCCGACGGTCATCATCGGTACGAAACGGCTCTCAACTACCGGAAATCCAGACGGCAACAGGCTGGAGCTGCCACCTCACCGCAACCTTACGACAATGTGCTGATGCTGTTCGCAAGCCTGGAGGACAAGGGCCTGACCGTGCTGCCGACCCATCGGGTCCTGACGACACCGGTTCCAGCGCCGAAGGATCTGCTGGGGAAATTCGAGCCGGTGTTTGAGGTCGCGGCACTCCCCTTTCAAGCAGGCAATGAATCGCAGGTGCGCGCGCAGTTCATCGAACGGCTACGCAGCCAGGGACAATCCGTGCCGATGTTCGGTTTGGCTCTGAAGAACGATTCGAATTATTACCTGCTGACCCTGCGGGAATCCCATCGCCCCACGGCCTCCGCGTCACCGCGCGATCGGCTGGACGTGTCGCTGCTGCAGCAGCATGTGATTGCCACGCTCTGCCCGAGCCAGCAGGAGCAGGAAGCCATGTTGTATTCGAAAGATGACCACGAAGCCCTGAACTGGGTGCGCCAGGGAAAAGGCACGGCCGCCCTCCTGCTCAACCCGACGAAAGTGGCCGAAGTCAAAGCGGTCGCCTCAGCGGGCGAGCGGATGCCCCACAAGTCGACCTACTTCTTTCCCAAGCCACTCACCGGCTTGGTCATGAATGTGATGGAAGGCTAGGCGCCGGACACAGGGTTCGATGAAGGCCAAAGTCCTCATAGTCGATGACGATCAGGACATCGTGACGATGTTACAGGATCGCCTTGATGCGGGCGGATACAAAACGCTCACCGCCGGCGACGGCCAGCGTGGGCTTGAACTCATCGAGCAGGAATCACCCAACCTGGTCCTGCTGGATCTGTACCTGCCGCGCCTCAAAGGCATGGACGTCCTGAAACGCATGGCCCAGAACAAGCAATGCGAAGACATCCCGGTCATCGTCATGACGGCCGCCGGCACCATTCCGGATGCCGTGGAAGCCATGCGCCATGGCGCGTATGACTTCCTGACCAAGCCGTTGGAAAAAGATCATCTCCTGATCGTGATTCAAAAAGCGCTGGAACGAGACTCGTTAAAACGACAGGTCGCCGCCCTCAAGTCCGACGTACAAAACCGCTATGCCACCATCGTCGGGGAAAGCCAAAAAATCAGGGGCATCATCGAGTCGGCCCAGCGTGCGGCCAAGTCTGACGCCAGCATTCTCCTGCTGGGCGAAAGCGGGACCGGCAAGGAACTGTTCGCGCGCTCCATTCATCAATGGAGCCCCCGTCAGAGCATGCCGATGGTCGTCATCAACTGCGTGGCCCTCACCGAAACGCTGCTCGAGAACGAACTCTTCGGCCACGAACGCGGCGCCTTCACCGGCGCGGACCGGCTTCAGAAGGGCAAACTCGAAATGGCAGAGGGCGGAACGGTTTTTCTCGACGAGATCGGAGATATGCCCCTGCCGTTGCAGGCCAAGCTACTGCGCGTCCTGCAAGACAAAGAGTTTCAACGCGTCGGCGGTACCCGCTCGGTGTCCGTCAACATTCGTTTCATCGCGGCCACCAATAAGGATCTCCGACAATCGGTGAAGGCGGGCCAGTTCCGCGAGGATTTGTTCTTCCGGCTCAATGTCGTCAGCTTTACACTCCCTCCCTTGCGGGAACGAAGCGAAGACATCGTCCAACTGGCGGAATTTTTCCTGAAGCGGCATGCCTACGAAGCGAAGCGCCCCGGCGTCACCCTCAGCCCGGCGGCCAGGGCTGCGCTGACTCACTACTCCTGGCCCGGAAATATCCGTGAACTCGACAACGTCCTTTCACGCGCAGTCGTGCTCAGCCCCAGTGACGTGATCGAACCGGAATTTCTGGCCCTGACCCCCGAAGACGCCGCAGGCAAAGGCGGCGCGGACCACGCGCTTCCCTATCTCAATCTCACCTACCATGAGTCCATGGAAGCGCACAGTGCCTATATCATCGATCGGGCATTGGAAAAAGCGGCGGGGAATCAGACGAAGGCAGCGGAGTTTCTGGATCTGCAGCGAACCTATCTTGCGAGACTGATCAAGCAGCGTAAACCCGCCGCCGCCGAGTAACCAGGCAGGATGGTGAAAAAGACCGTCAGCGTCGTTCTCGCTCCGTTCAGACCCTCAACGTACCCTCCGGGTACGCCTCGGCCCTTCACTCGCTGCGGCCTTGCTGAACGACCGTTTTGACCATCCTGCAAGAATAGGCTTAATTTGAGTCAGACCGACAGCCGGCCACATCAGTGACCACCTGAAGAGGCTTTCTCCTGCCGTTACGTCTGGCTTACGACTTTCGAGCAGACAAACTGAGCAAACCTGCAGCGGCGTCTCGCTCCACTTGCGCATATCGCTCCGGCGTCCCCACATCGCTCCAAAATCCGTCAAAATCGTAGCCTACGATCCGCTCTCCATCCTGGATGCCCTGCACATAGGCATCGATGATGGAACATTCCTTGCCCGCAGGCAGGGACCGTAACAGACGCGGATGCAGAATGTGAATGCCGGCAAACATGCGCGCCAGGGTCTGCGCCGAATCTGCGCGGCCGCGGCCGGTAATCCGCACCACCTCGCCACGATCCGTCACTTCCACCAGCCCCCAACGAGCCGCCTCGGGATCCTTGCGCAACACCAGCGTCGCCGCCGCCTGCTGCTCGCGGTGAAACGTCATGAGCGCGCCGAGGTCCAATTCGAATAGAGTGTCGCCGTTCAGGATCAACACCGGTTCACCATTGAAATGCGGTTCCGCCTGCTTGATTCCCCCGCCGGTGCCGAGAATGATTGGCTCCTGCGAATAGACAATTCGCATACCCAGCGCGCGGCCGTCGCCCAGGGCTTGCGAAATCATCGAGCCGAGATGATGGAGGTTGATGACGACATCACGAATGCCGTGCCTCTTCAGGAGCAGCAGGTTCCAGACGATCATCGGTGTGCCGGCGACCGGAAGGAGTGGTTTCGGGGTGGTATCGGTCAGCGGTCTCAGCCGAGTGCCAAGGCCGGCTGCAAGGATCATCGCCTTCATAGGAGGTGCTGAGTAGCGCCTATTGAAGTTCTGTCACGTACGGCGCGAGATGCTGCCGCAATGGAGCCAGCTCGGGATATTTTGCGAGGTTGCGTTTGACATACCCCAGAACACGAGGGATATCGGCAAGAAATTTCGGATTGTGTTTCACCCGATCGATATACACAAACCGGCCCGCCGCTTTCAAATTCCGCTGAATACTGGTGAGATCGAACACACGTCGAAACGCTGAACGATCACTGACCTTCACGCCCAGGCCGGCAAGGCCATCGAGAAAATGCTCGACCAGCCTATCGACGACTGCGTCATCCAATTCGATGTAGGCATCCTTCAACAGCGACGCCAGATCGTACGTGGCCGGTCCCATGAGGGCATCCTGAAAATCGATGATGCCCATGCGCGATCCATCGACCATGAGGTTACGCGAATGATAATCGCGATGAACGAACACCTGCGGTTGCCCCGCCAGCAATTCGGCGATGCGCTGAAACGCCGCGCGCACGGCGGAATCATCTGCCGGTTTCATGGGCTGCCCTAGACGCGCCGTAATGCCGTATTCGAGAAAGTGGTCGAATTCCCACATCAACAGCGGCACATCGAAGCGCCGGTGAAACGCAATACATCCCGGCGCAGGCGGTGTCGTGCCTTTGACTTGCAGCAGAACCAGTTGATCAATCGCCTGGCGATACAAGGCCTCGAGCCTCGCTGGATCTGCACACCGGCAGGCTTCCGCGAGGGTCAGGTCTCCAAAATCTTCCAGATACAGCAGACCGGCTTCGCGGTCAAAGTAATGCAGGGTCGGAACGGTCACGCCGGTACGTTGCAGGTGGGTCAGCACGTTGGTGAACGGCAACTCGGTAATGTGAGCAGACGCGCCGCTTACGGCTTCTTCGGATTTCTTGACCCCTTCCGGGTCGGCGAGCTGCATGAGAATCAGCCCGGAGGGCGTGCCCTTCAGG
Organism: uncultured Nitrosospira sp.; assembly: GCA_900696505.1. Lineage (GTDB taxonomy): Bacteria > Nitrospirota > Nitrospiria > Nitrospirales > Nitrospiraceae > Nitrospira_A. The sequence continues at coordinate 26,731 of CAADGJ010000380.1, read as the reverse complement.
GAGATCCGGAAATACCGGCGATTGGATGCATCACCGGCCAGCGCGCTGAGTGCGGTCATCTCTCCGCGAAAGGGCAATCGAGTGGCGACCGTCTGGGCAATACGTTCAGGATCAGGAGGAGTAAGCGGTGCCCCGGGCGCAGCTGGATTTGTTGTGCTCATACGATCGGCATTATAGCCAAACCATTTCGAACTGCCAGTAGAAACTCACCTGCTGCATCCAAGCGCTGCACCTCACGCATCCGCGCATGCGATGCTTGGTTGTCAGCATCCCTTGGAAGCCGGTATTCTGATTGCTCTAGCCAAGGAGGCCCCATGCAATACGTTCACCTCGGCCGCTCCGGTTTGCGCGTCAGCCGCCTCTGCCTCGGCACCATGAACTTCGGCCCACACACCACCGAAGCCGACAGTGGTCAGATCATGGATCGCGCGCTCGAGTTGGGCATCAATTTCTTCGACAGTGCCAATGTGTATGGCTGGAAAGTGGGAGAAGGGGTCACGGAACAAATTGTCGGCCGATGGCTGGCTCAGGGAGGCGGTCGGCGCGAGAAGGTCGTGCTGGCCACCAAGGTGTACGGACGGATGGGCGACTGGCCCAACGAGTCACGCCTCTCGGCGCGGCATATCAAACAAGCGTGTGAAGGCAGTCTGCGGCGCCTGAACACCGACTACATCGACCTTTACCAGATGCACCATATTGATCGTGACTGCCCCTGGGAGGAAATCTGGCAAGCGATGGAGCAACTCTGCCGCGAAGGCAAGGTGCTCTACATCGGCAGCAGCAATTTTGCCGGCTGGCACATCGCTCAGGCCCAAGAGCTGGCAAAGTCACGCCACTTCCTGGGACTCATTTCGGAGCAGAGCCTGTACAATTTGCTCGAGCGCACGGTCGAGCTCGAGGTGATTCCAGCCTGTCAGGCCTACGGCATCGGCATCATTCCCTGGAGTCCCCTCGCACGGGGATTGCTGGGCGGCGCCCTCAGCTCACCCACGAGCGGTCGGCGGGCTGAGGAGGACGTTCGCAAAGATATCGAGACCCATCGTCAGAAGTTAGAAGCGTACGAGCAGTTTTGCCGGACGCTCAATACCGCGCCGGCCACCGTCGCCCTCGCCTGGCTGCTGCATCAACCAGCGGTGACCGCCCCCATTATCGGTCCCCGCACGATGGAGCAATTGACCGCCGCGATTTCCAGCCTTGAGCTGACGCTGACGACAGAACACCTCAAGACGTTAGATGCAATGTTTCCCGGCCCCGGAGGCGCAGCTCCGGAAGCCTATGCCTGGTAAGTATTGATTGAGGCAGCAACAGCGGAAAAAATTGCCGCGTATTGTTCCGACCAGCCACTCTCCCCCCGACCGCTCGAACAACGCCAAGTCGCTTCAATGCGTCACCACGACGCTCGTCATCCGCGTCAGCAGCACCGTTACTCACCAGGATAATTTCCCCCCAACAATATCCCTCAGTGTCACTCCACCCCGTTCGCTCCAGGCATCTTCTTTGCGTACCGATAGAGGTATACCACCCACCATCATCACGAGCAGGAGGCCCCATGTCGCCACACCTCATCCAAACACAGACAGGCGCAGGGATCGCCACTGCTTCCACCACGAAGTCCTCCGGTCTCTTCTGTGCACACTGTCAAGGACACCTCGTCGCCGATCTGTACATTGACAGGGTCGATGCCGGAGGCCATGTCTGGATTCGTGCGATGCGCTGCGTGCGGTGTGGGGCTATCGAAGAGGCGGGACGCGCGGGATACGACTCGCAGAGAGTGATCAGGCACCAGGGTCACGCCAGGCAGGGATCCGCACGGAAGGGATTGGATGAGGAAATGATCGTACTAGGAACCTAATCGCGGTACGTACGCTGTTCGATCCAGCGCCAGCCCCATGCCCCCACGGTACCACCCACTGTGTCCGCAATCACGTCCAACACATCCGATTGACGAAACGGAACAAATAACTGATGCGTCTCATCACTCACGCCGTACAGCGCTGAACCGGCCACTGCCGCCCAGACCGCATGTTGCGCCATCCATGGACCGGATCCGTGGCGAGCGGCACGATAGATCAGGGCTCCGAACAACGCATATTCGCTGAAATGCAGTACCTTGTCGGAAATATCTTTGATCAACGATGAAATCGCTTCGGGCGGCGTCGAGATCGAGGACCCGAAAAAGATGAGGCCCGCATATAGCCCGACCGGTCCCCAATACCGCATGATCGAGAGGGGCGTGACCAGCGACCCTCCTCGTATCTCTGTCGAGACCATCTGCTCAGATGCCATTGTCGTCCATTCTCCGCTTCAACCACTCCTATCACACACAGGACAACCAAACTGCCATAAGAAGTCAGCGTGTGCCATCAATCCGGCCGTTTCATTGCAACGCTCATACCCCTATGACATACTGCCCGTGAGTCTGCAAGAAACTTCCCGATGAAAACCATACAACTCTGTTTCCTCTGGCATATGCACCAGCCGTATTACACGGACCCGCTCACGGGGTCCGCCAGTATGCCCTGGGTCCGCTTGCATGCCACGAAGGCCTATTACGACATGGCCTTCCTGCTCGAACGCTTTCCAGAAGCCCGTTCGACCTTCAACTTCACGCCGTCCTTGCTGTTGCAACTCGAAGAATTTTCTGCGGGACACGTCCGTGACCTGTTCCTGGAACATGCACAACGTCCGGCGGCGGACCTCACGCCCACGGAAAAAGCCTTCCTCATCCGCCATTTTTTTTCAGCGAACTGGGCCACGATGGTCCGACCGTTTCCTCGCTACCAGGAGCTGCTGGTCAAACGGGGCATCGATGTTCACGGACAGGACCTGGAACGGCTGGCCCGCCAGTTTTCCACTCAGGAGCTCCTCGATCTTCAGGTCTGGCACAACCTCGCCTGGTTCGGATACGGCAGTCTGCAACGATTCCCCCGCCTGGCAGAATTGCGCGCGAAGAATCGTGCGTTTACCGAAGAGGACAAACAGGAAGTGTTGGCCTTACAGCAAACGGCCATCCGTCAGATTGTGCCCATGTATAAGGTGCTTCAGGATCGCGCACAGATCGAACTGACCACTACCCCGTTTTTTCACCCGATCCTTCCACTGGTCATCGACTCGGAGTTCACGCGTCGCGCCAGACCCGACCTGCCGCTTCCAGCCCGGTTTCATGCACCGGCCGATGCTGAGGCCCAAGTCAGGCGTGCAGTGGAGTACCATACACGCACGTTCGGCCGCGCTCCGGCTGGGCTCTGGCCGTCCGAAGGATCGGTTTGCCCGGAGGTGTTACCGATCGTGGCACAAGCCGGCATCCGCTGGCTGGCCACGGATGAGGGCATCCTCTATCGCTCGCTGCAGATGGCTGGCCAAGGGTGGAACCGCCACTATCATCTCTACCAACCCTATGCGGTCGGGACCGAGACACACCCCCTCGCCATGGTGTTCCGTGATCGGGACATCTCCGACGCATTCGGGTTCGTCTACCACAAAACGACTCCGGAGGCCGCCGCGGACGACGTGCTCCGGCGGATCCGCAGCCTGGCCTATGATATCCGGCTGGACAACGGAACCATTGCGGTGATCCTCGACGGCGAAAATCCCTGGGAGCATTACCACGACGGCGGCGAACGGTTTCTCTCCCTGCTCTTTCGCGCCTTCGAATCGGATGGGCTCCAATTGGGCAATGGCATTCGCGTGACCTTGAACACTATGAGTGACGCCATGAAGGCCGCGCCGCCGACCCAGCGACTCGAGCAGCTGCACTCCGGATCCTGGATCAATCAGGACTTCAAAATCTGGATCGGCCACCAGGAAGACAATCGCGGGTGGGATCTCCTGCAACACACACGGGCACGCCTCGTCGAACTGACGCCATCACTGGAGCCGGATAAGGCCCGCGCCGCCTGGGACGAATTGTATGCCGCCGAGGGCAGCGATTGGTTCTGGTGGTATGGCGATGATTTCGATACCGACTACAAACAGGAGTTCGACCGCCTGTTTCGCACGCACCTGCGCAACGTGTGGACCTACGCCGGGATGACGCCCCCCGAGATCTTGAATCAGCCTTTGGTCGAAGCGCGCACACCGCAGGGCCTCGACCTCGTGCAATTGCCGCTGGCGCTGATCAGCCCGACTCTGGACGGCTTGGCATCGAACTTTTTCGAATGGCGCGGCGCGGGCACCATCAATCCCACACCGCCGCTGGGAGCGATGTGGAAATCCGAAGGGCTGTTCACCGCCATTTTCTTCGGGTTCGATCGCGAGCAGTTGTACCTCCGCCTCGATTTCGATGAGCGATCAGACACCCGCCAGGAGCAATGCACGGCAGATCTGTACATCGGTTCGGGCATCCAACAACACAGACTGTCCTTCGCCTTGAAGGCCGGCGCGGTGGATCATTTTCAACTCGCACGGGCTGACGAATCCGGTACCTATCGCGAGAGAGGTTCGTACAGCACGATCTGCCGGCAAAAGATTCTCGAGTTAGGCATTCCGTTCAAAGACCTGGACATCGAGGTCGGCGCAGAATTGCGGCTGACGCTGACCGTTTCGGAACACGGCATGGAAATCGCGCGGTATCCTCATCACAGCCCGGCCACCTTTACCCGGCCGGACGACGACTTTGAAGCCACGATGTGGCGAGTCTGAACGGATCGGTGCACGGCTCGCGGATGAAGCTACCATTCGGATCGATGCCCGTTTTACGCAGTGAGCATCACGCCCAATTGATTTGAACCACAGGAGTTGAGATGCCCGAATTGAGAAGAGACCCGATCGTCGGCCGCTGGGTGATTATTTCGACCGAACGGAGCGGGCGCCCTCAGGATGTCCATATGCCATCGGCGCCGCTTCCCTCAGCTGCCCTCTGTCCGTTTTGCCCTGGACAGGAACGGCTGACGCCCAGAGAGATCCTGGCGTACCGGCCCCATGCCTCTGAGCCGGACGGCCCGAACTGGACCGTGCGAGTCATTCCCAATAAATTCCCGGCGCTGCAGGTCGAAGGAGACATGGGCCGGGAAGGCCTCGGCTTGTACGACCGCATGAACGGAATCGGCGCCCACGAAGTCATCATCGAAACCCCCGCTCATAAAGAAAGCCTGGGCGACCTCCCCGCGAAACGGGTGGAAGATGTCCTCTGGGCCTATCGCGACCGGATTCTTGACCTGAAGAAGGATCTCCGGCTCCGATACATCCTGATCTTCAAGAACCATGGGGCCGCCGCCGGTGCCACGCTGGAACACAGCCATTCTCAACTGATCGCCTTGCCGGTCGTGCCGACCAGCGTCCTCGAAGAGATCGATGGCTGCAAACAGCACTTCCAGCAAAAAGAACGCTGCATCTACTGCGATATCATGCGGCAGGAATCCTCGGAAGGCACACGCGTGGTCCTGGAGAATCCGGAATTCCTGTGCCTCACGCCCTATGCCCCGAGATTTCCCTTTGAAATGTGGATTCTTCCGAAGCGCCACGCCGGCTACTTCGAGGAGTGCCAACGGACCCAATTCGAATTTCTGGCCCCTATGCTCGGGGAAGCCCTCCGGCGCATGGACGCCGTCCTGGCCAGGCCGGCGTATAACTTCATCCTGCACAGCTCGCCACTCCATGAAAAGACGGGAGATTTCTATCACTGGCACATCGAGATCATCCCAAAACTTACGCAGGTGGCGGGATTCGAGTGGGGCACCGGTTTCTACATTAATCCGGTGGCACCGGAAGAGGCGGCGAAATGCCTCAGGGATGCCGTTCTATAATTGGGCTTCATCGCAGGCATACCGCTAGGCCCCCGTTCCGCAGGGCCCGCTGAAGAGTTTTCATCTCTTCCTCTCCAGCTTGGTGCCCGTCCGGTATGAGACGGGCCAGTTTCCCGCTCATCAGTATCGGCTTGGGGATTCTGCTGGCACTACTCACCATGGAACTGGTGCTGCGGTTCCTGCCGGTCAACGAGGGCGCGCGCCCCCAGGTCGTCGATCACGAGCATCCCGTCCGTTCTCTGGAGCCGAACCGGACGTTTGTCTGGTCTGCCGACTGGAATTTCGCCATCGTCAATGTCACCCGCACCAACAACCTCGGCTTCGTCAACGACCAGGATTATCTACTCGACCAGCCGTCGCCGCTCCTGGCCCTGATCGGCGATAGTTATGTCGAAGCCTTGATGGTGCCATTTCGGGAGAGCGTCGCCGGACGACTGATGACCCGCTCCACCCCAACCGAACGCGTCTATTCCTTCGGCACATCCAGCTCAGCTCTGAGCAACTACCTGGCCTATGCCGATTATGCGGCGAAGCGGTTTCATCCCCAGGCGATGGTCTTCGTCATCATCGGCAACGATTTCGACGAGAGTCTGTTGAAATACAAGAATGAACCGGGGCACTCGTATTTCGTGGAAGATGCGCAAGGAACCCTGGCACTGCAACGAATCGACTATCACCCCTCCCTGTGGCGCCGCATCATTCGCGCGTCCGCCCTGGTGCGCTATGTCACGCTGAACACGGATCTCCTCAACTTCGTGCTGAAGTGGCAACACCTGCCATTTGGCCGCCCATCGAACCACCTCGCATTTGTCGGAAACACCGGGTCCAAAGCCGACCCCGTGCGAATTGCCGATGCCCAACGAGCGATCGACACGTTCTTGACGCGGGTGACCGAAGCAGCCGGTCTGCCGCCACACCGGATCCTCTTCGCCGTCGACGGTATGCGCCCGCATATCTATAACGCCACCACGTGGCAGCTCGCCACCGGGTCCTATTTCGATATCATGCGACAGTATTTTGTAGAGCAGGCCCGCCAACAGGGGTTTGAAGTCCTCGACCTGCAACCCCGATTCGCCGAGCATTTTGCCCAATACCACCGCCCACTCGAATTCGCAACCGACAACCACTGGAACCCGCTGGGGCATGAGGTCGTCGAAGAGGCCATCGCACATTCCCATCTGTATCACTGGTTTCGGGAACTCGCCCCCTAGCGGACGATTTCTTGTAGGCACAGTCAGTGATGTCTCCAGCACACTCGCTCGGGCGATTAGATAAAACTCGGTCGTTACCAGAATTTTGTCTAGTAGCTTTCCTTGCAATTCCCAGGCATGCGAGCGTATACAAACCTGGAACCTGGTGCTATCCCTAGGGCCTCGGATGGAACGGGACGGCCTTCGGCTTCAGTACTCAGTGAATGCATATATGCATCCCAAGGATCGGGATGGGGAGGCAAAGAATACCGGGACGGTAGAGGTAGGAGGACATGGTGAACGAACAGAATCTTGATTGGAAAAATTCCTCATTCAGTGCAGTGGACGTCAACAACCAGAAATATAAACGTCTGGCCTTGGCCTCCGCGATGTTGTTCCTTGGCGTGGTCGCATTGCTGATCTACCAGATCATCCAGAACATCAAGTAATGCTCTCCCCTAGCACGTCAGGAATGAGTCACACGCAGGCTTCTCGTGGCCTCGCGCGGCCACACTTCTCCGCCTGACTCCGACGGATCATGATCCGATTGCAATCCCGCGCGTATCAGCCGTATCATCGCGCATGCTCGTTCAGTTGAGTCATCCTCACAGACAAGTTGAAATTAAGGGGCCCAAGCGCACCAAGGAACTGCTGCGCGAACTCAATCTGGTCATGGAAGCGCATTTGGTCATCCGGGGCGATGAACTCGTGACGGAAGATGAAATACTTGCCGACGCCGACCAGATTGAAATCCGGCCGGTGATCTCCGGCGGGACATAGCTCAACGATCCGTAATCGACCGGCATCTCTCGAGCCATCGTCGACCGGCTTCTCCCTCTTGCTGAAACCTGACGACTGACTGCCAACACCTGGAACACCATGAATTGCACGAAGTGCCCGACCAGTACACGCGCGGTAATCGGATTGCCGCGGCACAATGCCGCCTTCTGCAAGGCCTGCTTTACGACCTTTGTCCACGAACAGGTGGCGCGTGCCATTAAGGCCTTCAAGATGTTTACGCCTGAAGACCGGATTCTCGTCGCGGTTTCCGGCGGCAAGGACAGTCTCGCCCTCTGGCATATTCTCCTCGCACTCGGATACCGGGCTGACGCGCTCTACGTGAATCTCGGCATCGGGGCCTATTCGGAAGAATCTCACCGGAAAGTGCGGCACTATGCCGACACGGTGGCCGCCTCCCATGGCGCAAAACTGCTGGTGCATGTCGTCGAGCAGGAAGCGGGGGCCGGCATTCGTGAACTCGCGACCATCCTTCACCGTCCGACCTGCTCAACCTGCGGAACGATCAAGCGCTATCAATTCAATCGCGCGGCAGTGGAGCAGGAGTATGACGTGATGGCCACCGGCCATAACCTCGACGACGAAGCAGCACGGCTGCTGGGGAATGTCCTGCACTGGCAGAACGACTATCTCGATAAGCAAAGCCCCACCCTACCGGCATCGGTGGAAGGATTCGCGAAAAAGGTCAAGCCCCTCTGCCGGTTGTCCGAACGGGAAATCGCCGCCTATGCCGTGGTCAACCGGATCGACTACATTGTCGAAGAATGCCCCATGGCCAAGGGCTCGAAAATGATTCTCTACAAGGAAGTGCTCAACCGGCTGGAAACAGAATCCCCCGGTACCAAGCAGCGTTTCTACTGGGGGTTTTTGGACAAACAAACCACACCAGCCCCCGCGACCGAATCCATGGCCGAGAAAGATCAACGCACGCTCGCCCCCTGCGACACCTGCGGCCAGCCCACTACCGCCGGCACCTGCTCCTACTGCAAGATGATGGCAAAGGCCAAAACCGCCGCACAACCTCGCGCCTGACCATCCGACCGACGACGTGCCTCCCACGATTTTCGTTGTGACCTCCGCAATCGAATGGTCACGTCCGAAAACGGCCGGAATTTCTCCGTTGAATATGGCAGAGTGTGGGCATGGAACTGCTCGATCCCGATATCAGCTACCGCGCGCTGCAGACCCGTGATGCTCGATTGGACGGCCGCCTCTTCGTCGGCGTCATCTCGACCGGGATCTATTGCCGGCCGATCTGTCCGGCTCGCACGCCAAAACGGGAACACTGTCGGTTTTTTTCCGGCAGTGCGGCGGCACAAGCAGCCGGCTTCCGCGCCTGCCTGCGTTGCCGCCCGGAAATTGCTCCCGAACTGCCCGGATGGCGCGGTACGTCAAACACCGTCTCTCGAGCGCTGGCGCTGATCGCCGACGGATTTCTCGATCATGAGGACGGCACGGTCGAGACGCTCGCGATGCGCGTCGGTATGGGAGCACGGCAGCTACGCCGGCTCTTCGATCAACACCTGGGCGTCGCGCCGGTAGCGGTGGCCCAGTCCAGACGCCTGCTGTTCGCGCAGCAGTTGCTCCACGAGACGAAACTCTCGATGTCCGATGTCGCCCTTGCGGGGGGATTCGGCAGTGTCCGCCGGTTCAATCATGCGTTCCGCTCCCTCTATCATCGAGCACCGGGCGAAGTGCGCCGTGCCGCCACGGCCGCGAGCGTACCCCTCGCCGCCACTGCGCCTGTCATGTTGCAGATTCCTTATCGGCCACCGTACGACTGGGACAGCATGTTGGCATACTTACGGGCGCGCGCCATCGAAGGCCTGGAGGTTGTCGAAGAGAATATCTACCGCCGTAGCGTGCTCCATGAAGGGATGACAGGCACTATTACCATCGAGCACAGACCGGACAAGCGCAGCCTGAAGGCCACGATAGATTTTCCATCGGTCCGCGCCCTCCAGGCCATGGTCGCGCGCATCCGGCATCAATTCGACGTGGCAGCCGACATCGAGGCGATCGCAGCCCATCTCTCAAAGGATGTGACCCTGGCGCCCCTCATCGCCGCGCGACCGGGACTGCGCGCCCCTGGCTGTTGGGACGGTTTTGAACTGGCTGTCCGCGCGGTGCTGGGACAACAGGTTACGGTCGCGGCCGCACGGCGGCTGGGCGGAACATTGGTCGGGCTGTGGGGAGAACCCTTACCACACGCAGTGGACAGGCGCCTTATGCGCACGTTTCCGACGGCCCGCTGTCTCGCGACCGCCGACTTGAGCCGGCTCGGCATGCCTGCCGCGCGGCGAGCAACGATCAGCGCTCTTGCACGAACGGCAATCTCTTATCCACAACTATTCATGCCTGGTGCATCAGTCGAAGAGCGTCTCACGCAACTCCGGGCGATTCCCGGAATCGGAACGTGGACGGCGCACTATATCGCCCTGCGTGCCTTCCGTGAACCGGACGCCTTCCCGGCCACCGACCTCGGTCTGATACGTAGCGCCAGGCGCCTGATAGGAGAACAGACCAGTGCCTCTCATCTGTTGGAGCGCACGGAGGCCTGGCGACCATGGCGCGCCTACGCCGCACAACACCTCTGGACTGCCGATCGATAGCCCTGTTACCACCTGCACGGAGATGTATCATGTCTCAACAACTACACCTTTTGACAGAAACCTTGATCACGCCGATTGGAACCTTAGTGATAATGACAGACGAACAAGGGCAGTTGCGGGCGGTCGATTGGGTTGATTTCGAGGATCGCATGCGGAAACTGTTGACGCGCCACTATGGTTCACAGGGCGTGCTCCTGACGCCGGCCGTCACATCAACGTGCCATGCGGCGGCCCTGTCGGCGTACTTCGAGGGCAATCTCCACGCCATCGAGGCTCTCTTCACCGCGACGGCAGGCACCCCGTTTCAGAAACGCGTCTGGAACGCGCTGCGCGAAATTCCCGCAGGAGAAACGGTGAGTTACGGTGACCTGGCGAGACGCATCGGGCAGCCGACGGCGGTGCGCGCAGTTGGTCTCGCCAATGGCGCGAACCCCGTCAGCATCGTCGTTCCCTGCCACCGGGTGATCGGCGCCGACGGCTCCCTCACGGGCTACGGCGGTGGACTCAACCGCAAACGGTGGCTGCTCAACCATGAGAAGGAGGCGATGGCGGGCTCCGCGCGTTTTGCAGCGCCAAGCCCCACCGCCGCCATGGTAGGATGTGCCTCATTTCACCGTTAGGAGGAAACGGATATGAAGGTTCCATTTACGCTCGGCGCAGTATGGCATTTCGGGCTGGCGGTTCGTGACCCGCGCGCAAGCGCCAAGTGGTTCATGCGGGTAGCGGGACTCAGCAAACAGTTTGAATATGAAGGCGGCGTGGGAATTGGAAACGCCAATGTGCTGATCGTCTTCTCCAAAGGAAAACCATCGCCGAAAACCGTCGGCCATGTGGCATTCCATCTACCCACGATGGCCGCACTCAAAAAAGCCCTGGCCCATCTGAAAAAGCTGAAGGTTCAGGTCGAGGATCCGGGAGATGAAATCGGGCCCGTGGCGCCGGGATCCAAGAGCATGGGGATCTGGTTCTCGGACCCCGACGGATACCGGTGGGAATTGGCCGTGCAGAGCAAGAAATAAGACGTGTACTTAGCCGGTAACGGCCGCTCGCTCGGGAACGAGCTCCGAGATCAATAGATGCTCTTGCTCACTTCGCCCGAGTGGAGGCTTTCGTTCCGGCTTTGGTCATACGCAGTCACGGAAAAGTAATACGTGGTTCCAGCTGTTAAGTTGCCGGCAGTATAGGTGGTCACATTCCCGACGTCTACCGGCGTACCGTACAGACCGGAGGTCGTGCCCATATACACCTTGTACCCGGCGAGGTCACTATCCGTATTGGGCGCCCAGGAAAGGGTTGCCGTCGTGACGGTCGTCGTCGATTTTGTGGACGTTGCCGACGCGACCGTCAGGGTGACGGGGATGGACAAACTTCCCCCTTTACTCAATGTCACCTTCATCGAGCCGCTATAGGTACCGGCAGCCAATCCACTTACATTGACCGCCACCACGACCTGCGCTGAACTGGTTAGGCTTCCTGAGGAAGGAGCCGCACTCAACCACGCAGCATCGTCAACGGCCTTCCATCCAACCTGACGCGATGTGCTCTTGGAGATGGTCACGACCTGGCTCGCCGGATTCGGCCCGCCCTGCACGGCACTAAAGCTGAGGCTGACCGGACTCGCTTGAACAGCCCAGGCATCTGTGATGGCAATCAGGATGAGGGCCCATCCCAGTAACCCACCAAGAGTCATCCGCAGCAGGCGACCCCGCCTGGGCGAAACCGCTGATACTTGCAGGCCATTCATATTGCCTCCTTCACACCAGCGCCCGCGAGAATCGGCGGGCCTCTGATTGAACTGCTCTCTCTGCGATCTGTCGAAACGTCGGCAAGGCCACTTCCCCTCTACAAACAATAGCAGTGGTCATGCCAGAAGGAGCACCTTCGCAAGCCTTCGTCTTCACAACGGTTTTTCCCGGCCATCTCAGTGACGCCCCATACCGGTGTAGGCGTGACACTTCTTGAGAGCCCCAAATTGTGCAGGTTGCCGCAGTGGGCACAGGCACCCCTTTGCGGCCTGGTGGTTTTGCATCACCCCACCGGACTGTGTATAACCTGACAGAGTGATGCGATGGATATCTTCACGTCAGCGCATCCAGCGTCCTTCACAGTCGTGTGCCGTCACGGTATCCCGCTGGATCGTCCTGCTCACGCTCATTGTACTCAACGGCAGTATAAGCATCGGGAGCGCGGAATCACTGCCCGGGGCTACCGCCACCACTCCGAAACCCCGCGTCACCCTTCGCTTCGTCTCCTGGAAACCCGATCATGCACGCGTGTGGGAGGAGGTGCTCGGAGACTTCACCCGTGCACATCCCCAGATCTCGGTGGTGCGTGAACTGGCCCCGCACAGCTCGACGGCGTATCACGATCTCCTGACGCAGAAGTTGAAGAACCGCGATGCCACTGTCGATGTCTTTTTTATCGACGTGATCTGGGTCCCGGAGTTTGCAGAGGCCGGGTGGGCCCGCCCACTCGACGATAAATTTCCCCCCTCCATGCGACAAGACTTTCTGCCTGCCGCCGTCGAGGTCGGCCGGTATGACACCCATTACTACGGTGTCCCGAGCCGCATCGATGCCGGGCTGCTCTACTATCGCCAGGACCTGCTCGAAAAATACGGATTCGCCGCACCGACGACCTGGCCGGAACTCATCCAGCAGGCAGAAACCATCCTGGCGGGCGAACGAGCGAGCAACCCGCTGCTTCAAGGCTACTCGGCGCAATTCAAGCAGTACGAAGGCTTGGTCTGTAACATGCTGGAATTTGTCGAGGGGCATGGCGGAAGTCTGTTGCGACCGGATGGGACCGGGTCCACCCTCTCGTCGCCTCGCGCACTGGCCGCCGTACAATTTGTCCGTGATCGAGTCATCGGCCGGCTTACGTCACGCGCCGCCCTGACCTATCAGGAACCGGAAGCGCTGTCCCTATTTCTGCAAGGACACGCGATCTTTCATCGGAATTGGCCTTATGCCTGGGAACTCGCGAATAACCGGACGCAGTCGACCATTGCCGGACAGGTAGGCGTGGCGCCTCTACCGGGATTCTCGCCAGGACGGACGGCGGCCGCACTCGGTGGTTGGCTGTACGGCATCAGCGCCTATTCGCAACATCCGGACGAAGCCTGGGCTCTCATTGAATTTCTCTCCAGCCAGGCCGTCCAAAAGAAGTTCTCGCGTGAGGCCGGCATCGCGCCGTCCCGGGAAGCGCTCTTCTCCGACCCTGAGGTCCTGGCCCGTTCGCCACAGCTCAGAAATCAACGTAGCGTCCTCCACGCGGCCACGCCTCGTCCGCGTTCGCCGGTGTATCCCGCCATCTCACATCTCTTGCAGCGCTACTTCAGCCGTGCCCTGGCGGTGGAGGACATCGACCTCGCGCAAGAAGCTGCCGTCACTGATACACACATCGATCGACTTCTGGCATTGACGAAGGCGGCGCCATGATGCGTGCGCATGCCGTACTTCGACGCCGTGAGGGCCTGGCCGCCTGGTTGATGGTGGCACCGGCACTCCTGGTCACAGTGGTCTTTGCGTTATATCCCGTCGCGGATTCGCTCTGGCTCAGCCTGCATCACATCTTCGTCGGCATTCCCCAACTTGGCAGTCCATTCGTGGGATTAGAGAATTACCAGGCGCTGCTCCATGACCCGGTCGCGCATCAAGCGTTCGTCGTGACTCTCGGGTTTGTAGTCCTTTCTACTCTGCTCGAGTTGGCCTGCGGCCTGATCATTGCCCTCGTCATTCATGAACGATTTCGTGGACGAGGCCTGGTACGCGGCGCGATCCTGATTCCCTGGGCGATTCCAACAGTCGTTGCCTCGCAACTTTGGCGCTACATCTTCAACGACCAGTACGGATTCGCCAATCTGCTCCTGTTCGGCGACCGCGTCACCGACTATATCCCCTGGCTGGCCTATCCGAGCGTGGCCTTGGCCGTCGTGGTCCTCGCCGACGTGTGGAAAACCTCGTCCTTCGCCGGCCTCATGATTCTAGCCGGTCTGCAAGTCATTCCCGGCGATCTCTATGATGCCGCACGCGTCGACGGCGCCACAGTGTGGCAGCGGTTCTGGCACATCACCCTGCCGCTCCTCAAACCGGCGCTGTTGCTCGCGCTCCTGTTTCGCACCATGGATGCGTTTCGTGTCTTCGATCTGGTGTTTGTGATGACGCAAGGCGGCCCGGGCGACGCCACGCAGGTGCTGCAGTTTTATGGCTATCAAACGTTATTTACGGAAGGCCGCATCGGGTATGGGTCTGCCATCTCCGTGGCTGTGTTCCTGATGATCCTGGCGCTGTCGTTGACGTACCTCCGCGCCATAGGATCGAATCTCCTGGAGCGCAGAGGTTCATGAAACGCCGAATCCTGCTTGCGGTCGGCATCTTCGCTACCGTCGCGCTGAGTCTGTTGCCGTTCCTCTGGTTTGTTCTCACCTCGTTCAAGTCACAAACCGAAATCGAAGCAGCACCACCTGCCTGGTGGCCCTCAGGCAGTCTGGATTTCTATCGCAGCGCGCTCTTCGACCATCACCTGTTCGACTACGTATTGAACAGCGTCGTGGTGGCCGGTTCTACCACGCTCCTGGCCCTTCTCCTCGCGATCCCGGCCGCGTATGCGCTGGCCCGGCTTACCATTCCAGGCAAACAAGGTATTCTGGCCGTGCTGCTCTGCGTGTCGATGTTCCCGCAAATGGCCATTGCCGGACCGGTCTGGCGGCTGCTTGATGCACTAGGCGGACTCAACCACCGTTGGGGCGTGGTGTTGCCTTACGTTGCGCTGACCTTGCCGCTGGCGATCTGGCTCCTGGCCAGCTTCTTCAAGGAACTCCCGCCCGAGCTTGAGGATGCGGCGCGAGTGGATGGCTGCGGGCCTTGGGGCACCCTGTTCCGGATTACGCTACCGCTGGCCACGCCGGGGATTTTTACGGCTGCAATTTTGATTCTGATCTATGCCTGGAACGAATTCTTTTTTGCGCTCTTGATTCTGACCCAGCCGGAGCAACAGACATTGCCCGTCGGCATCGCCCTCTTCCAGGGAGAATTCACCATGCCCTGGGGAGAATTGGCCGCAGCGTCAGTAGTCGCCACTCTGCCGTTGATCGGCGTGGTGTTGTTGTGCCAACGATGGATTGTGAGCGGGCTATCCGCCGGGGCCGTGAAAGGCTAGCAGGCTATCCACAACGACCGCCAACTTCGGTCTCGGTCGCACGTCTCCCTGCGACGTACCACAAGGGTACGCCTCAGTCGACGTGCTTCGTGCGGCCTTGCTGGATAGCCTTTTTGAACATTCTGTGAGCACTGTTATTGGCAGGAGTCTCCGTGGCTGAGTTGGAATTGCGCGCAGTTTCCAAATCATTTCGCGAGCAACAGGTGTTGCGCGACATGTCGCTGTTGGTTCCCAACGGAAGCTTTACGATTCTGCTCGGCCCGTCGGGCTGCGGCAAATCGACGCTCCTGCGAATCATCGCCGGGCTTGACGCCCAGACAGCAGGGCACGTGCTCATCGACGGCAAGGAGGTCGATCACCTGCCGCCGGCGGAACGCGACATCGCGATGGTCTTCCAACATTATGCGCTCTATCCCCACCTCTCCGTTCGCGAGAATCTCGCCTTTGCACTCAAGATGCGCCGCGTGCCACGCCACGTGATCGACGAGCGTATCGAGGACGCTGCCCAGCTTCTGGAGATTCACCAGCTGCTGGATCGCAAACCCAAAGACCTCTCCGGAGGGCAACGGCAACGAGTGGCCATGGGCCGCGCCATCGTGCGCAAACCCAAGTTATTTTTGTTCGATGAACCGCTGTCGAACCTGGATGCCCAACTCCGCACGTCGATGCGAATCGAGCTGAAAAAATTGCAGCAGCGCCTGCAAGCGACGATGATCTATGTCACCCACGATCAGGTTGAGGCCATGACCCTGGGCGACCGTATTGTCGTCATCGAAGGCGGACGCATTCGTCAGGCGGATGATCCCCAACAGACCTACAACGCTCCTGCCGATCCGTTCGTCGCCTCCTTCATCGGCACACCCCCGATGAACCTCTGGGAAGGAAACCTCAGGACGCAAGGCACTGAGCATCTCTTCCAAAGCGGTGACCTGACAGTTCCATTGCCGGCGCATCTCCTGCCGGCTCTACAACCAGCCCCCTCCACGCTCACCCTCGGCATCCGCCCGGAAGCCATTTCGCTGCAGGACAGCCCCTCGTCCATTCGCGTTAAAGCGCAGGTGGAACTCATTGAGGATCTCGGTGCGGATCTGCTCATCCACTGCCGGATGGGCGACCTCAAGCTGGTGGCTCGCGCCGATCGGACCAGCAACCTCACCGCCGGCGATACGACACTTCTTTTTTTCCCCATCAGCAAACTGCATCTCTTCATCGACCACCGGCGCGTGGATCTCACGATGACAATGCCCACTTGACTGTGGCCTCGACTTCCTTATCTCTGTAGTAACGAGCGCAAGGAGGCGGAGAAAAACCACCAGTTCGCTTGCAATGCGTCCGGAGACCTCGTAAGCTCCGGAAAGGATTGCACTCTTCGCCTGTGCGCCTCCTACGATTTCTACGGATAGACACTGATGGCTACAGCACAACGCGGCTACTACGACATTCTCGGCGTTCAACGGGACGCCTCTGCCGACGACATTAAGAAGGCGTTTCGCCGTCGTGCGCGCGAAATCCATCCCGATCTCCATACCGGCGCGAAAAAAACGGAAATGGAGAAAAAGTTCAAGGAATTGAACGAAGCGCATGAGGTGTTGTCAGATCCCGACAAACGGAAGAAATACGATCAGTATGGTCAGAACTGGGAGCAGGCTGAGGCCTACGAAAAGGCTCGCCAGCAAGCCGGTAGCCAAGCCGGACGAGGCGGCGCAGCCGGGGGATTCAGCGGTGGTGACTTCGGGGATATCTTTGAAACCTTCTTCGGCGGACGGGGACGCGGCGGAAACGCCACGGGATTTGCCGTCGATGGAGAAGACCTGGAAACCGATGTGGAACTGAGCATCCGCGAGGTGGCCACCGGTGTCAGCCGGCGCATCGACCTCACGGAACGCGTCACGTGCAAGGCCTGCGGTGGCAGCGCCATTGTGCGAGGACGCCCTTGCGTCGTCTGCGGCGGCACCGGCACCCAAGCGGAAAAACGTACCATTGAAGTCCGGATTCCGGCAGGCGTTCAGCACGATACCCGCGTTCGCATCACCGGCAAAGGCCAACCAGGGGTCAACGGAGGCAGACCGGGGGATCTCTACCTGCGGGTCCACATACAAGCCAACGGGGTCTTCCGGCAGAAGGGCTCCGATATTCACGTCACCCTGCCGGTCTGGCCGTGGGAAGCGGCGCTTGGCGCTGAAGTCATGGCCCCCACCCTGGCGGAACCGGTGAAGGTGAAAATCCCCGCCGGCAGCAAGGCCGACAGCAAGCTGCGCCTGAAGGGCAAGGGTCTGCCGACCTCCGCCGGCGAGCATGGAGATCTGTTTTTGAAGCTGAAAATCGTCATGCCCACCGGCCTATCCGACGAAGAGCGGGCGCTCTATGAACAATTGAGCCACGGCCGCCACAGCGACCCGCGAGCAGAAATCCTCGCAGCATCAAGGCGCCATTCGTCCTGATCCACAACCCTCTGAGGCCGGCCACTGCTATGACGATGGTCGAATATGCCCTCCTCGCGTTCAGTTCCCTCTTCGTGATTGTCGATCCGATTGCCGTAGTACCGGCGTTCCTCGCCATGACGCCGCGGGACTCCGTCGCCCAACGCCTGCGCACCGCCCGCGTCGCCTGCCTGGTCACGGTCGGGTCATTGAGCGGATTCGCGCTCTTCGGCCAGACATTGCTGAGCCTGCTCGGGATTACACTGCCGGCGGTTCAAATCGCCGGCGGTCTGATCCTGTTATTGGTCTCACTCGACATGCTGCGCGCACAGCGGTCTACGGTTCAGGAAACCCCGGCAGAAAAGGCCGCCGGGACGAGCAAAGACGACATCGCCATTACCCCGCTCGCCATCCCCATGCTGGCAGGACCGGCTGCGATTTCCACCGTGATCCTGCTGGAAACACAGGCGACGACCTGGATGCTGCGGGCGGTATTATTGGGATGCCTTGTACTGATCGGATTGGCGAGTTACAGTATATTAGCGATCGGCGCGCGCAGCGCAAAGTGGCTCAATCCCATCGCCGAGAAGATCATCTCGCGATTGATGGGCCTGTTGCTGGCCGCGCTCGCCGTTCAATTTATGGTGAATGCCCTCACCGGTGACCGGGGCTTATTACGTGGGCTGGCAGGACATTAATCGCACTTAACCGAAGGAGGAACCGAATGACGACGAAACTGTTTACTCTGGCCACCGCGTCGGCCATCGCCTGCGCGCTGACGATCTCGCCAGCCTGGGCGAATCCCGAAGGCGGATACGGCGGGCACGGCGGCGGTTACCAGAAGGGCCAGCATGGCATGGGCGCGGCCATGATGGAGATGATGATGCATGGAGGCGCGGGCCACCTCATCCGTCACCTCTTGAAGCATGAGAAGGAAATCGGATTGAGCGCCGAGCAAGTCACGAAACTCAAAGACCTGCAGCTCAATCTCGACAAGAACCGGATCAAGATGGAAGCCGACATTCAGGTTGCCGAACGGGAAGTGAAGGCGCTGACCGATGACGAAAAGTCCGACATCGGGGCTATCGAAGCGAAGTTGAAACAGAGCGCCGAGGTCCAAATCGGCCTCCGGGTACTCTCGGTTAAAACCAGACGAGATGCCCTCGCGCTTCTGACTCCCGAACAACGTGCCAAGGAACAGGCCGAGCACGAAAAGATGATGCAGCAGCACAAGGGCGCGGGCGCACCGCACGGTAAGAACCCCCATGGCGGCAACCCGCATGGCGCGAATCCCCATGGTGCCAATCCGCATGGCGAGGCGAAACCTCAATAAGCCGTTCACCTGCATCGAATCGGAGGTTCTCGATGATGAAGCACCTGGCAGTTCCGGCTCTGATGGTCGCGGCACTGTGCCTGACGACGACTCCTGCGTGGAGTGACAAGGGCCACAAAGGCAAAGACGAGAAATGCGATGTCGCCGAGTTGGTCAAGGATGCCAAAATCACCATCGACCAGGCGATCAAAACTGCGTTGGAGGCGGCACCAGGGACCGCGGTCGAAGCGGAACTTGAAAAGAAGCACGACAAGACCGTCTGGGAAGTGGAAGTGCTCGGAGCCGACGGCGCGATGACGGAAGTGCATATCGACGCAGCGACGGGTGCGGTCATCGACAAGGAAGCCAAGCACGAGAAACACGAAAAGAAAGACAAGCACGAGAAGAAGGACAAGCATTAATCGTCCTTGCGGCAGGGCTGCATCCCCGGATGCGTCCCTGCCGCATCGTTGACCTCCGCCCCTCCCGCTCCTGCAACCCTTCAATAGAACCACTGTCTGGCAGGCCCTGACCGACAGAGCCGCAGATTGACCCTCTACGTCCATCTATGCGAAAGTTTGCGATCCACCTGCGCAGGCACCCCGTTGAAGCGCAGTTCCCGTCCCGTAACTGAAGGAGTTTCCATGACGATCGACCCTCGACACAAAAGTCACAACCTGCTCGACGGCCCTGGCCGCGCACCGGCCCGCGCCATGCTGAAAGCCGTCGGATTTACCGATGCCGACCTCGAACGTCCTTTGATCGGCGTCGCCAACACCTGGATCGAAGTGATGCCCTGCAACTTTCACCTGCGTCGCTTATCGGAGCGGGTCAAGGCTGGCATCCGCGCAGCAGGCGGCACCCCGATTGAATACAACACCATCGCGGTCTCCGACGGTATTTCCATGGGCACCGAGGGCATGAAGGCGTCGCTCATCAGTCGCGAGGTGATTGCCGATTCCATCGAACTCGTTGCGCGTGGACATCTCTTCGACGGCGTCGTCGCCTTGTCGGGATGCGACAAAACCATTCCCGGCACCGTTATGGCGCTCTGCCGGTTGAATGTGCCGTCGCTCATGCTATACGGCGGCTCCATCATGCCGGGCCAGTTCCAGGGACATGACGTCACCATTCAAGATGTCTTCGAAGCCGTCGGCAAACACGCGTCCGGCAAGATGACCAATGCCGAATTGAAAGACCTGGAAGACCATGCCTGCCCCGGACCAGGCGCCTGCGGCGGCCAGTTCACCGCTAACACCATGGCCATTGCTTTCGAATTCCTCGGCATGTCGCCGATGGGGCGCAACGGTGTTCCCGCCATGGATTCACACAAGGACGATGTGGCGTTCGAGTGCGGCAAAATGGTCATGGACCTGCTCAAGAAAGACATTCGCCCGAAACAGATCATCACGCGCCGCTCGATCGAAAATGCCATTGCCGCCGTCGCAACAACCGGCGGTTCGACCAATGCGGTCCTGCATCTACTGGCCGTGGCGCGCGAAATGGGTGTGCGGCTCACCATCGACGACTTCGATAAGATCAATCGCAAGGTGCCGTTGTTGGCCGATCTGAAGCCGGGTGGTCACTTCACCGCGGCAGATCTCTATGCGGCGGGTGGCACGACCCTCGTGGCGAAACGCCTGATCGATGCCAAGATCCTCCACCCGGACCAGATCACCGTCAGTGGCCGGACGATCGGCGAAGAGGCCAAGGCCGCTACAGAAAAACCCGACCAGCAGGTGTTGCGCCCGCTGTCCAAGCCGATCAAGCCGACTGGCGGCCTGGTCATCCTCAAGGGCAACCTGGCACCCGAAGGCTGCGTCGTCAAAGTCGCCGGTCACTCCATCCTGCATTTCAGCGGACCGGCCAAGGTGTACGAGCGCGAAGAAGATGCCTTCAAAGCCGTGCAGGCCGGGAAGATCAAGGCCGGCGATGTCGTCGTCATTCGATACGAGGGACCATCCGGTGGACCAGGCATGCGGGAAATGCTCGGCGTGACGGCTGCGATCGTCGGTGCAGGGCTGGGCGATTCCGTCGCGCTGCTCACCGATGGACGGTTCTCCGGCGCGACGCACGGACTGATGGCCGGACATGTCGCCCCTGAAGCCATCAAGGGCGGTCCGATCGCAGCCGTGAAGACCGGGGATGTCATCACCTTTGACATCGTGAAACGGCGCTTGGACGTCAACATCACGCAAAAGGAAATGGCCTCGCGGCTGAAGAAAGTTAAACACCCTGCTCCGCGCTATCTCTCCGGGGTCATGGGAAAGTACGCCCGCCACGTCTCCTCCGCTTCCGAAGGGGCGGTCACCAGCTAGCCATGGCACTACGGTCTCGATGGAGTCTCGCGGCGGCGCTCTGCGCCGCCGCCTGCCTCCTCGGGCCAATCGAGCCCCATGCAGGCGAGCCACCCCAGGCTCTGTGCGCAGATTGGAAGAGTCACCATCCAGAATGGATCTGGTGCGATGATTTCGAAATCGACCGCCTGAGCCATTACTTCGAGTACGATATCCGGCATGGCCGCTTCGTCCGTGAAGCCGGAGCGGGAGTCAGCGCCTCGACCGGCATGCGAGCAGAATTCCTGCCGGGTGATCCGCATGGAGGTTCGCTCCATCTGGCCTTCGGCAAGACTCCAAGCGAGTATATGAAGCCGGTCGACGCGGGGACCGCCAACTATCGCGACATCTACTGGCGGTTCGACCTACGACTGCAACCGGGCTGGACCGGTGGCGGAGCCGATAAACTGACTCGAGCGACAATCCTTTCGAGCGATCGATTTGCGCAGGCAGCCATCGGCCATTTGTGGAGCGGCGCTCATCCGGGGTCAGACCCTGATCGCCTCTACCTCGATCCCGCGTCTGGTACAGATGAATTCGGTACGTTGCGCACCACGACCTACAACGATTTCCCTCGCCTACGGTGGCTTGGCGCGGCCGGCGGCGAGACGGCGCTGTTCAACCCTGCCCACATCGGCACCTGGTTCTGCATCGAAGTGCACATGAAATTGAATAGCCGCGACGCCGCAGATGGTGTCCTGGAATATTGGATCGACGGGCAGTTGGAAGCGCAACGGACCAACCTGAATTGGATCGGCATGTATAATGAGTACGGTATCAATGCCGTGTACCTGGAACAGTATTGGACGTCGGTCCCGTTCAGCAAGGTGCAGCAGCGCTATTTTGACAATTTTGTGGTCTCCACGGCTCGAATTGGATGTGCCCGATAAACGGGACACCGGCAAGGCCCCCGGACAGTGAGCGGAAAAGTTAACCGTTTCTTGATCTGTCATCACACCAGGCTGGTGTAGACTGCCCACCCATTACGATGGCATTACGGTCCACAGCGTCACACATTGAGCCCCAGGCAACCACACCGGCACCGAAGGTGTCTTCCGTCCGCCCGGTCACGAGCGATCTCTCCCGTCCCGAATGGTTCATCAATCGCGAGCTCAGCCTCCTGGAATTCAACCGCCGCGTGCTCGATCTGGCCAAGGACCCAAAGGTCCCTCTGCTGGAACGCCTCAAATACCTCTGCATCGTCAGTTCCAATCTCGATGAATTTTTCGAGGTGCGGGTGGCCGGCCTCAAGGAACAAGTCACCCATGGAGTCGAGCAGCGTGGGGCCGACGGGCTGACGCCATCGGAGCTCCTGGCTCGCATCGCCGTGCTCACCCACCAGTTGGTGCAGGAACAGTACGTGGTCCTGAACCAGTCGCTGATCCCGAAACTCGCCGACGAACGGATTCGGTTTCTGAAACGGGCCGACTGGATGCCATCGCACATTCGCTGGATGCGCCGCTTCTTCTCACGCGAGCTGCTTCCATTACTGAGCCCGGTCGGGCTGGATCCCGCGCATCCGTTTCCGAAACTGCTCAATAAAAGTTTGAACTTTCTGGTGACCCTGGAAGGGACCGACGCATTCGGGCGCCCCAACGGCACGGCCATCGTCCAGGTTCCGAGGTCGCTCCCGCGCGTGATTCACCTTCCTGTGCGCAACGCCGCCTGGCCGCATGATTTTGCGTTCCTGTCCTCGGTCATCCATGCCTTTGTCCATCAACTTTTCCCCGGCATGCATGTCACGGGGTGCTACCAATTCCGCGTCACGCGAAATAGCAACCTGTTTGTCGACGAAGAAGACGTGGACGACCTCCGCCGCGCCCTCGAAGGTCAACTGCCCGACCGTCGCTTCGGCGATGAGGTGCGGCTGGAAGTGGCGGACAATTGCCCGCCGGATCTGGTCTATTTTCTCCGTGAGCAGTTTCATCTCGATGCGCGAGACGTGTATCAATGCCATGGACCGGTCAATCTCCATCGACTCATGGCCGTACCCGATCTCGTCGATCGCCCCGACCTGAAGTTTCAGCCGTTCACACCCGGCGTGCCGACCACTCCGGTGCCGAGCGAGGATTGGTTCGACGCGATCCGGCAGAGTGACATCCTGCTGCATCATCCCTATCAATCATTCGCGCCGGTCACCGAGTTTCTTCGTCAGGCGGCCACGGATCCGCACGTGCTTACGATTAAGCAGACCCTGTATCGAACCGGGGCTGATTCGGCCATCGTGCAATCCATCGTGGATGCCGCGCGCGGCGGGAAAGAAGTCACCGTAGTAATCGAATTGCGTGCCCGTTTCGACGAAGAAGCCAATATTGAGCTGGCACACGATTTGGAAGAAGCCGGAGCCCATGTGGTGTATGGAGTGGTGGGACTCAAGACGCATGCGAAGATGAGCCTCGTGCTTCGGCGGGAAGGCCGGCTCCTGCGCAGCTATACCCATCTCGGCACCGGCAACTATCACGCCCGCAATGCGCGGCTCTATACGGATTTCGGACTACTTACTTGTGATGCGGCCATCGGGCGGGATGTGCGGACCGTCTTTCAACAACTCACCTCTCTGGGACAACCGGGACGACTCAAACACCTGCTCCAATCGCCGTTCACCTTGCATACCACCTTGCTCAAATGGATCGCCCGTGAAACCGACCGTGCCAGGCAAGGCAAACCGGCCCATATCATCGCCAAGATGAATGCGCTGCTGGAGCCCCAAATTATTCGCGCCTTATACAAGGCTTCGCAAGCCGGCGTCAAAATTGATTTGATCGTCCGTGGACCTTGTGCCCTACGACCCGGGATCGCCGGCCTCTCAGAACATATTCGTGTCCGCTCCATCATCGGACGATTTCTCGAGCACAGCCGGATTTTTTACTTCCTCAATGACGGGGACGACAGAGTGTTTCTCTCCAGCGCGGACTGGATGGATCGCAATTTTTTCCGACGAATTGAAGTCGCATTTCCTGTCCTGGATCCCATACTTCGCCACCGGCTCATCGAGGAAGGCCTCCGTCCTTACCTGGAAGATAATACCCATGCCTGGATTCTGCATCGAGACGGCACGTACAAGCGCCAAACGCCCGGACGAAGAGCCGCACGTTCAGCCCAACAATGGCTGATGAACCGACTCGTCACTTAAGGCCTTCGCCAATCCTCCAACTTTTTATCCCCCCTGACGGTTTAACCCCTTCTTAACCTGACTGTGATCTGGCTGTCGTGTCCACACGATAGCCTAATGACCGCACCAGTCACTTTACCGATGGAGGGGCTCCCATGGCCGTCGCACATGTCGTCCGACCACGTTCACGTCACCAGGCGTTCCGATCCATTCGCCGGCAATTGCTTCAAGACCAACGCATCCTCTTGCGGCAAGCTGCGAGCTGGAGACCACCGGAAACCGAAGCCGAACTGCCCGCCGATGTTCTTGACATCGCGACATGCGATCGCGACCTGGCGCTTGGCGATCTCATGAGACAGCGGACCTACGCTAAACTCCAACAAATTACGCGGGCACTCAATCGTCTCGATCATGCGTCCTATGGAATGTGCCATCTGTGCCGGACTGATATTCCCCTCCCGCGTTTGCGCGCACAGCCGGACGCCACCCTTTGCGTGGACTGCAAAGCGGAATGTGAACACCGCGCGATGCTGCGCAAGCAGGTCTGACCATCCGCGAGGGATGGGAGTTGAGCTGCGCCACCTCACCGCACCTCTCTCCCGAGCTGTCCCCCTCTACTGAGCCGGAGCGGGACAGCCCCCCTCCCCATTCAACTGAACGTTCCGAGTAGGCGCTAGCCTGAGATACCGCGAGCGGATGTGTTACATACCGACCCGGCAATGAGGATGATCGGCAGCGAGGATGGAATCGTCGTACGCGATTAGCGACGTCGAGATTGGCGTTGACAACAGGACCTTATAAGGCGTCAGCAGACAGGCGTTCGAGTCGCTCACTTATGCACTCCGGGCAGAGTGTCGCCTGAAACCTGCGGACGTCAACCGTAGAGCGAAAGTCGTTGTGACATTCCCGGCAGACGCGGTTGCTCTGGGGTACGCCATGGCGAAACGTCAACACATCCTGCCGGCGCGAACGAGGTCGATAGATTTGCAGGCCTCCCTGTACAAGTTGCATGTGATCCTCCTGCATTGGTGGTGAGATGCGGCGACAATGACTAGCCTACAGGAGGAAGATCACCGCGACTTCCGGAGTAGGTAAACATTGTGTTAACGGAAGAGGCGATGATGGCGAAGAGGGGCGGGAAGATACGGTGCGGATCTGGGAGCATTAGGGGGGGACCGATTGGATACATTACAAAAAAAGAGCCGCGCACCGTCCTGACGATGCGCGGCCGTATCTCGAGTCGCTCCGCTGTTGTTACTTCTTCGGCACTCGAGCCCGTTCGATGACCGGTGCCCACGAAGGTTCAAGATCGCGCTTCGCCGTTGCCTGAAAACGGGCTTCGGCTTCGGCATCACGGCTTCCACCTTTCACATCGACCGTATGCACCGCGAAATAGGCGGGGGTGCCAAGAACCTGAAGATCGGCAATCACTTGCGCTAATGGCTTTCCCCAGAATGCTTCGAAGTAATGGGCCTGCACCTCGTCGGCTGCATTTTCCTGAAGAACCATCGTCGACGCGCCGACCTCGTACTCACCCATGAAATGCATGCTTCCCGCCGTCACCGTGGTATCACTTTGCTTCACGACCGACTTCGGCAACAGAAAGAGGGTCACTTCCCGCACCTTACCGAATCCCTTTTCCGATGTACTGAAGGCCACCGCAGCATACCGGCCCGGCGGCACATTCTGCACATACACCGTTCCACCTCCACCGGCTCCGGGAGGAGGAGATACGATACTCGTGGGAATGAGTTTAGTCCCTTCGAATAAATCCCGGTCATTTTCGATCTTCACCAGATACAGGCGATCTTCTGTATTCGGCACCCATGCGGAACTCTTGATCGTGATGCCGATTACGGCACTCTGCTGATCGACCGGCTTGGTGATATGGACGGGGGAAACAAACTCTCCGGCGAGTCGCTGAAACTGTTTTTTCGGGGGCTTACTCACACAGGCTGCATTGACCAGACACGCCACGGCTACTATCGCGATGACCATTCGATTCATAGAACGTCCTCTGGGTGGGTCGCATTTACCGGTTCGGCGG
>CAADGJ010000379.1 GCA_900696505.1 uncultured Nitrosospira sp. | reverse complement strand
GATGATGGCTTGCGTGCCCTTTACCTGAAGATTGTAGATGTCCGGATTGCCCCAGCCCGGATTGAAGGCGCTGATCACGGCATCATGGCCCGCAACCAAACGGGCCACGTCGTCAACATTGTAGACATCTCCTTTCCGGGAGTGCAGCTTCGCATGCGGTTGCAACTTCTCGGGGTCACGAACGATGGCCGTGACCTCATGGCCGCGATCCAAGGCTTCTTTCAAAATGGCCGAGCCTACAAACCCACTGGCGCCGATCAATACGATTTTCATAGGAACCTCTTGCTCTCCATCGAATCTCCTGAACCGAGTGTCACCTGACATTGCTCCTGATGCTCTCGAGCCCGGATGCGGCACCGCGTGACTCATGCTGCGAAGCGGATGATCGGTTTAATGGTGACCCCCTTCTCGCTATCTTCCGCCGCCTGGTTAATCTGATCGAGGTTGTAGAACTTCACCAGCTTGTCGAACGGAAACCGCCCTTGCCGGTACAACTCGACCAGACTGGGGATGAACAGGTCGGGAACGCTGTCGCCTTCGATGATGCCGATGATCCGCTTGCCGGTCGTCATCACCCCGTTCACATCGAAACTGGCTTCGGTGCCCAACGCCGGCGCCCCGACGATACCGCAGGTACCGCGGATCGCCAATGCGTCGATGGCCTGGCGCAACACGGCAGGTCGCCCGCTCGATTCGAGCGAGAAGTCGGCACCGCCTCCAGTGATGTCGCGCACGGCCTCGACAGGATCGGTCTCGCGGCTGTTCACGGTATGGGTTGCTCCAAGCTCCTTGGCCAGCACAAGACGCGACGGCACGACATCTGCGGCGATGATCGTGGTCGCTCCGGCCACGCGAGCGGCCATCACGGCGCTCAAGCCGACGGCTCCGCCGCCGAACGCGGCGAACGTACCGCCGGGACGAACCTTCAAGGCATTCATCACAGCCCCCGCACCGGTTTGGATGCCACAGCCGAGAGGGCCGAGCAATTCCAGCGGCGCATCGTTCGGCACCTTGATCACATTGCGTTCATGAGCGAGGGCACAGGACCCAAACGACGATTGTCCGAAGAAGTGATCGTGGACCGCTCCTTGCCCGTCCTGCGTCGCGGTGCTTCCGTCTTCGCGGGCGCCCCCGAAATTCAACGGGTAGAAATTCTCGCAGTAGGTCAAATCGCCGTTCAGGCAGGGCAGGCAATGCCCGCACCACATGTACGTCAGCACGACGTGATCGCCCGGTGCCACTTTCTTCACGCTGCTGCCGATTCGCTCGACGACGCCTGCTCCTTCGTGCCCCAACACGACGGGCAGAGGTACAGTATAGAGTTGGTCTCGCGCGACCATGTCGGTGTGGCACATGCCGGTCGCAATGATCCGAATCAAGACCTCATCGGGGCGGGGTTCTTGCAACGTGAGTGTCTCAACTTGGAACGGCCCGCCCTTTTTGCGGACCACGGCGGCCCTGATCTCTTTGGTGTGCATCGCAGGTGAATTGGCCATCTGGTGACTCCTTTGTGCACGACCGTCATTGGAACCGTCGACGACAAGGACCCGCCGCGCTATCGGATGCCGGATTTCCCCGGCGCGAGAATCCCATTCGGATCCAAGGCCTTCTTCAGCGTCTTGTGGACCTGTCGTTGCACCGGGCCATACGTGTGCGCCACTTTATCCATGAAGGCCGTGTTGACACGGTAGGTGCCGTAGCCTTCCGCGGAAAACTCGGTCAGGAGCTCATCGAAACATTGGTACGCAGCCTTCACGACGGCCGGGTCGGTCCGGTCGTAGAGCACGTCCACAATATGGTGCATATCGCGCATGCCGACGATGAACTCGCCCGCATAATCCAGTCCGTACTTTCCCAGAATGCGCTTGGTCATGGCCATTTGCTTGAGCGTTTCGCTGCCGCGGGCCTGCGAGACCGGCGCAAACCACATGGAACCTCCGCCGCCGCGCCAGTTGTAGAGAGAAAACTCCTTGAGGGTCATGTCGCCACGCATCAAGGCCGCGCGATACTGGAACGCCGGATCGTCACCGGCCTCTTGCTCCGTCAGGATCTTCGCCTTACCCGATCGGCTGAACGCCGTCGTGACGATCTTCCAATTGACGTCGATTTGTTCTTGTGTCCCGTAGAGGGCCGCATAGACGTTCCAAGCCCCTAACTTGTGGTCCTTCATGATCTGCCGCACGGCCTCGTCGGCGATCGCCCCAGGTCCGGTCATGTAGTCGCTCCGTTTGGCCTTCGTCGGGGCTTCGTACAACGCGTGGGCAATGACGACGGCATTGGGGATGACCCCGCTGATGCGGAGCGGCCTGATGGTCTCGACGATTTCCACGATATCGTCTTCATTCTCGTACTGAATGACGAACGGCTTGAAGGCGGGAGGGGCGGGCATCAGCCAAAATCCGAATTTCGTCACGATGCCGTAATTGGACTGCGTAAAGATGCCGTCCAAGTACGGTCCATAGCCCCACTTGAACACCTGCCAAGTATTGGAATTCGGCAGCGATCCCATCCCGGTGCGCAACACCTCGCCGGTCGCCAGGACGACTTCCATTCCGCAGGCGAACAAGAAATGTTCCCCATAGGGCGTGTAACCCACCCCACGGTCCAACGTATTTCCCGTCGGTCCCGCAATGGCAGACGGCGCGGGACAGGACAGCCAGAGCGGATACCGATGGTCCTGAATGTAGTCGTAGAGCTGTTTGTACGTGACCCCCGGCTCGACGAGCGCGAAACAGAGATCCGGATCGACTTCAAGAATACGGTTCATCCGTTTCAGGTCGAGCACCACCTGGCCTCGTTCTGCCGGCGCGGCAGAGCCGTATCCGAAATTGCGGCCGGTCGAGATCGTCCAAATCGGCACTTTGTATTGATTGCAAATTCCCACGATCTGCTGAATCTGCTCAACCGTCGTCGCCAGGAGCGCAGCGGACGGGGTATGGTCCGCATCGGGGACCGGCATCATGGTCTTGATATAGGGGGCCAGTTGCTCCGCCGTCACGAGCACCGCGTCCTGACCTAACACGCGACGGAATTCCGCAACCGCCGCCGCAAAGGATTCCTCCGAGACACCCTTCGGTAACGCGATAAATTTGCCGGCCATCGCTGGTCCTCCTCGCTCGCCCTAGAGATCCATGACCAATGAGACGAACTGGCGCCGTGCCGACACCTGTCCGCCCCCATGCGCTCGATGCACGAATGCGCGGCTGGAGCAGGACTCTTGAACGGAGTTCATCCCAAGAGCCGATGCTG
This sequence comes from uncultured Nitrosospira sp., assembly GCA_900696505.1. GTDB lineage: Bacteria > Nitrospirota > Nitrospiria > Nitrospirales > Nitrospiraceae > Nitrospira_A. Next base: position 1,763 of record CAADGJ010000379.1, on the reverse strand, counting down.
CCGCCGCATACCCCACAGCTTGCGCCCAATCGTCGGGCTGCCATGAAATCTTCTCCCGCTCACAGACCTGTGAGGGGATCGGCCGCCACCCTTCGCCCTCGGCCAAACCCAGCAGCCCGCACCCCTCGGACCACGAGAAACCAGAACAATGGAGATGCATCGATTCTGACGCCGCCAACCGGTAGGACGAGAATCCCGCCGCAGACCAACCGACCAGCTGACCGCCGTTGGCTGGTTCGCTCAGAAAGCGCTCCGTGATCGAGAAGCCGGCTCTGGGCCCAGCGAGCTGGGCCGCAAGGAGCCCTCCGACGCTTTGAGCCGGTGAGGCCACGAGCCAGGTATGACGAAGTGGACAGGCGCCATCCTCTGAACCGACGTGGGAACCGACGGACAACAGCCGACCACCGGCTGCTCGCGCCAGTTCCTGAAAGACCGCCGCGCTCGCATCGTCCATGACGGCGATCCACCTCGCTTCTTTAAACCGCTCCAACAACAAGTCCATCTTGTTCGCATCGGAGAGGAGCCCGCCGGTCACCTTTACGATCCGCAACCCGTCGTATTCCAACCCGACGCAGGCCGCGCGAACACCCCCCGCAAATGCATCATCGACCTCGCTGTCCCCCAGCAAGAGCAGGCATTGCCTGGGTTTCCGAGTGGCCTGGTCTGCGAACGTCCATGGAGGAACTCCGAGCGTCAGCAGGGCTCCACCGGCCAACAGACCCTTCATGAGGCTGCGTCGATCAATATTCATTGCGTCGCCCCTCCCGAGCGGTCGATTTCCGATTTGGAGACATATTCGGCCACCTTTGTCAGTGCCTCTTCGTCGATTTCCGCCGCGCGAAAGGCCGGCATGGCCCGGTTGCCGTTTCGCACCATGTACCGGATGTAGAGAGGATCCAGCCTACGGCCGCGAATCGTCGGGCCCACCTTGGCTTCATGACAGTATGCGCAGACTTTCGAATAGACTTCGGCTCCGTCCTTCCAGACAAAGCCCGATCCAGACCCCTCGTTGGGCGCCGCTCCCGCCGTGGCCGCGTAACTCCCGATCACCACCCCCGCCGTCACGATACATGCAACTACCGCGTTGTGCCCGATCGTCTTCATGTCGCCTCCTGTCTCTCAGATCGTGTCTGGTGTTTCCAAGCGACCATGGCGGCTTCGAGGATGTGGCGCTCCCGGCCAGAGGATGCCCTGTGGGTCAGGGCACGCCCCATCAGAGCGTCTTGTGCGTGCCGTCGCAATAGGGCGGGTTCTTGGTGTGCTTGCATTGGCAGAGGGCTACCTGCTTCTTCTCCGTGGTCGTAAATTCCAACGGCGTGAAGCTCGTGCCCTTGTGGGACCCGTCGCAGAACGGCTGATTCTTCGAGCGCCCGCATCGGCACCAATAGTAGGTGCCAGGATCTAACGACATGACCGCCGGTTGTTTGGCCGCAATGACTGGCTCTTCCATCTGTTCACCTCCTGGTTGGTTGAAGTGGTACACGCCTCGTGCTCGGTGGACTGTGCGAATCTCCTGCCATAACCAATCGTACTATTCTGCGCCTCTCCACAACGGGTCGTGAGCAGCGTGAGGAGATATGCGCCACTGTATGGCTGCGGGGCTATGGCAAAAAGGGGCAGCCTCACGTCCGGTTATAGTCGCAACGGCTTGATGGGCGAGACTACCGCCGACGGATCGTTCTTCCAGATCGCTTCGGCGGCATCGACATAGACTTCGACTTCGTTGCCGTCCGGATCCTTCAGGTAGAGGCTTTGGCTCACCG
>CAADGJ010000378.1 GCA_900696505.1 uncultured Nitrosospira sp. | reverse complement strand
GGGGTGGCGCCTTCCGTCCCATGAATGGGGTTTGCCACGGGAAGATCCTGCAGGAATGCCTTCGGGAAAACGTCCGACAGGGAATGTCCTTCAACAGAGGCCGCTGGCGGTACACTGAAGAGCCGCATGCCTGCGTCATTCATGAACAGAATCGTCCCGTCTGCATAGACCAGGACCGGATGAGGCGACAGCGCGGCCAAGCTCCGGTAGCGGTCCTCGGCGGCATGTAACGCTTCGAGTGCCAGGTGTCGCGGGGTGATATCCCGGATCATGCCCACGTATCCCGTGGGGGCCCCCCCCTCCGTGCGGAGTGGAAACGCCTCGGCCATCACCCACCGGAGTGATCCGTCTGGTCTGCAAAAGCGAAATTCGCGTGAAAAGCTCCGGGCCTGCTCGGTGGCCGTCAACCATTCGGTGACAATCACGTCGTGGTCTTCAGGAGCAAGAGCCGTGAGCCAGCATTCGGGTGATGCCGGTGCGGTAGGAAGTCCGGCCATACGGCGCAGCCGTTCATTGAGATAGAGAGTATGCCCTTCCGGGTCCGAAAGGAAAATGCCGATCGAAGCCTGGCTGGATAAGGTACGGAGAACGGCCTCAATCGACCGGAAATCTCCCGAGGAAGGAAAGGCCCCTGCCAAGTCTTGCGCGCTCACACGTCACTCCTTCGTACGCACTGAGGTAACTGATGCGGCCAGCAGTGCCGCCCACCGTAAAGTTTGTCCGGCTGGTGGTAATGACCCTCTAGAATCACCGAGGGCATGAATACGTATCTCAGTGCGCTTCATAGCCTGCAGGACTCGCATCATAGCACCAAGCCGGATCGTGCGGTGAGAGATGATTGAAATTTTGCAACGTAATTGGGCCCTAGTGCAGTAGGGCCGTTTATCTGCGTGAAGGGCGGCATCGGATGCCACTAGCCCATAGGTATTCGCAGTGAGAATCAGATGTGGATCGATGATGTGTGTGCTGGAAGAAGGAGACTCGCCGAGGGTTGCTTGCCTTTCCGTCCCCCCTGCAGGTTGCAGAGACTGGAAAGCCCTTCTGCCATTGCTGAGTTTGGTGCCGAAGGCGGGACTTGAACCCGCACGGCTTGCGCCACACGCCCCTCAAACGTGCGTGTCTGCCATTCCACCACTTCGGCAACCGAATCGCTTTCCGTCAACACATGAGGCAGGGTATGGACGAGCCGAACGCCGATACTGAATGGGCCGTTCTCGCTACGTAGTCCCCGGACCTCAGAGGAAGCGCATTATAGAAGTGGTCCAAAATGCTTGTCAATCAACTAGTTGTCCGGTAGAATCTGACGCGTGCTGCGTGGACACGTGGCATCCCCTTCCCATATACAGCGATCAGCGGACCAACGTTCGAGATGACGCCTCTCTCAGCCCCACATATTTCATGCACAGGTCGGCAGACGGACATCGCCGCGCTCTTTGACGTCGACAATACGTTGCTCCCCGGACAAGCCAGCGAAGTGCGATTTTTTCGCTTTCTCTGGAAGCGAGGACTCGTGGGCTGGCGTGAGGTTCGGGACAGCATTCACTGGGTGCTGCGGTGTGCGCCTCCGGTTTCGTTGCATCCGTTGCGGGAGCGCAAGCTCTATCTGGCTGGAAAGGGTGCGGCTGAGGTCGAGGCGTTGGCCGAAGAATTTTGCCGTACCGAATTATGTCCCCGTCTGTCCGCCCAGGGGCTCTCTCGCATGGATGAGCACCGTCGAGCCGGGCATCATATTGCGTTGGTGACCGGATCGCTCGATTTCCTGATTGCTCCGCTGGCCGCATTGCTGGAGGTGCCGACCCTGCTGGCCGCCAGGCTGGAACAGCAGGAACAGCAGTTTACGGGGCTTGTCTGCGCGCCCCTCCCGTATGGCCCCGGCAAGCGGGAACTGATTGCGCGGCTGACGCGGGAATCAGGCATTGATCTGGCGCAGTCCTTTGCCTACGGCGATAGTCCCGGCGACGTCGAGTTACTCGAGATGGTCGGTCATCCGTTGGTCGTGAATCCCATTCGCGGGATGGACCGTATCGCGCAACGAAACGGGTGGCCGATGACCACATGGAAATAAAGATTGCCGCAGGCCCATCGTCACGAAGTGATCAGCCAGATCGATCCACGATGCTCAGAGTAACGGAAATATTTCACAGCATTCAGGGCGAGTCCACGCACGCCGGTCGGCGCTGTGTGTTCATTCGTTTGACGGGATGCCCCTTGCGGTGTAACTGGTGTGATACCGCCTATGCATTCTACGGCGGCCAGGATCTGACGGAAGAGGACGTTGTTGCGCAGGTCCGGGCCTTCGGGTGCAATTTGGTGGAAGTGACCGGCGGTGAGCCGCTCAGCCAGGCGGCATGCCTGTCATTGTTGACGAGGCTCTGTGATGACGGGTTCGAGGTGCTTCTGGAAACGAGCGGGGCTGTCGATACGGCCGGCGTGGATGAGCGAGTCCACGTGGTGCTCGATGTGAAATGTCCCGGAAGTGGCATGGTCGAGCGCATGTACTGGCCGAATGTGGATCGACTCACACGTCGGGATGAAGTGAAGTTTGTCATCAAAGACCGCACGGACTATGAGTGGGCGCGCGAGGTGGTGCGCAGCCGGGATCTTGCGGCGCGTTGCACGGTGCTGATGAGTCCCGTTTTTGGTGAAGTCGATGCGCGACAGTTGGCGGAATGGGTGCTGGCTGATCGATTGCCGGTGAGGTTTCAGTTGCAGATGCATAAGCAGATATGGGCGCCCGATATGCGTGGCGTGTAAGCCCTGCGGGTTGGCGCACGTCGGCAGAGGAATGAATAGAGAACGGCAAGAACCAGGGAGGATTGATGAAGAAGATCCAAGTTCAAGCACAGGTTGGGCGGGCAGAACAAGAAGGTGCCGAGGTGCTGGTATTGCTCTGTTGCGAGGGGGCGTCAGACCTTTCGCCGGAAGCTGCCGCCATCAACACCCAGCTTGGTGGACAGCTCGCGACCTTGATTCAGCGCGGTGAATTCGAAGGCAAGCTTGGCGAGGGGTTGCTCGTGCACACGCAGGGCAAGGCCAAGGCGAAGCGGTTGCTCCTGGCCGGCTTGGGGAAAGAAAAGGATTTGCGTCTGGACGCCTTCCGCCAGGCATTAGGCGCTGCAGTCAAACGCGTCCGCCAGGCCAAAGTGTCTTCATTCGGCGTGGTTCTGCCGGGTGCGGTTCTGGAAGAAATTCCTGTTCAGGATGTGGCCCAGG
>CAADGJ010000377.1 GCA_900696505.1 uncultured Nitrosospira sp. | reverse complement strand
CAGCGGCTCCTGCTCGCGTTGATCGATAAGGGGGCTCAGCGCAAGGAGTCGTATGAGGCGGTCCAGCGCAATGCCATGACAGCCTGGAAAGGTGGGGTCGGATTTCAGGAACTCGTCAACCGGGATCCGTTCATCACGACTCATTTGAAGCCGAGCGAGATTACCGCTTGTTTCGACCCCATGTATTATCTGCGGCATCTCGATCAGGTGTTTCGCCGGGTCTTCGGCGCCCGTGCGATCCCAGCCGCGCGACGCCGCAAGAGGCGTCCATGATGGCTGCATTAATAATGCGGATCGTGCTGATGGTGGCCCTGGTGTTCGGGGCGGCCGTGTCGCCGGTCGGTGCGACCGAGCGGGAGGCCCTGCTGACCCAGCCCGGCGTTTACGGCACCTTCGCTGCGTTCCAGATGGATCACGATTGGTGGGATCTGAATGGCGAAGCCCGCGTGATCGCCGTGTCTGAGGTGAAGGGGCTCATCGAGCAGTTCTCCCAGAAGATCGTCATCGAGTCGTATTTGCTCCGCGGGCTTTCGGACCATGCTGACTTCATGTTCCGCATCCATGCCCACGCCTTGTCTGATACGCAACAGTTTCTCACCTCGTTGTTGGGCACCCGTTTGGGGCGCCATCTGGTGGCGACGACGTATTTGCATGGGATGACCAAGCCGGCTGCTTACGCAGCCGGGTTTCCCGAATCCATGAAGCAGGCGTTGCAGTCACCGGCGCCGGAGACAGGGACGAAGTCCTATGCGATCGTCATTCCCATCCGAAAGGATGCCGATTGGTGGGCGCTGGATCAGGATAGCCGCGCGAGGCTCATGCAGGAACATACGCAAGCGGCGCTGCCCTACATCAATACCGTGAAACGGAAACTGTATCATTCCAGCGGCTTGGACGACTTTGACTTCATCACCTATTTCGAGACGGATAAGCTGGAAGAGTTCCACAGTTTGATCCGCGCGCTTGAACAGGTAAAGGAATATCGCCATGACCGGCGGTTTGGGCATCCCACATTGTTGGGAACGATCAGACCGCTGGACGATATTCTGGAATTGTTCGCACGGTAGTTGGAGGATTGAGGATGAGTGGCGAACCGGCAGGCACGATGCTCTACGAGGGCAAGGCGAAGAAAATTTTCACGACCGAACGGCCGGATCAGGTGTTGCAGTATTTCAAGGACGACGCCACCGCGTTTAATGCGCAAAAGCGCGGGACCATCGTCGATAAAGGGGTGGTCAACAATAAGGTGTCGGAGCGGCTGTTCACACTGCTCGAGCAGCAGGGGATTCAGACCCACTTCATTGAGCGCGTCAGCGACCGCGAGATGCTCACCAAGAAAGTGACCATCGTACCGGTGGAAGTCGTGGTCCGGAACGTGGTGGCGGGGAGTCTCGCCAAGCGTTTGGGCCTCAAGGAAGGCGCAGCCATCGAACCGGCCATCATCGAGTTCTATTACAAGGACGACGCGCTGGGCGATCCGTTGGTGAACGACGATCATTTGCGCGTCTTGAACGTCGCCACACCGGCGGTACTGCGAGAGATGCGTGAATTAGGCCACAAGATCAATGCCGTCTTGTTACCCTTCTTCAAACAGCGACGTATGCTGTTGGTAGATTTTAAACTGGAATTCGGCGTCTTTCACAATCGACTCATTCTCGCCGATGAGATCTCTCCCGACACCTGCCGGTTCTGGGATCAGGCCACGAAAGAATCGATGGACAAGGATCGGTTTCGGAAGGATCTGGGCAAGATCGAAGAGGCCTATCAAGAAGTCTTGAAGCGGGTCTGTGAGTAGGGACCTCACGAGAACGGCCATCCCTCTGCAACGCGGAGCGATGAAGTCCCTCCTTCGACAAACGCAACAGTTCCAGGCGTATCGTCCCCGAGCGATGTCGAGAAACGGGACGCGACACGATGAATAGGTTTCTGCGGTTTTTTTTAGATTACGGGTTGGTGCTGGCGATTCTGGTGTGGGCTGCCACAGTTGCGCTGATGGCATATCATCTGGATGAATCGCCCTGGCGCTGGGCGTTTATTCTCTTGTCACTGGCGGGACTGGGAACGATCGGGGTGATTTTCTGGATTCGCAAGTATGTGAACAAAACCGCGCAGACGCAGCGCGTAGGGAAAGTACAATGAAAGCCAAAATTCATGTCACGCTGAAGCAGGGGATTTTAGATCCCCAGGGGAAAGCGATCGAGCATGCCTTGGACTCGCTCGGGTTCAAGAATGCGGCAAATGTGCGGGTGGGCAAGTACATGGAAGTGGATGTGAATGAAACAGATTCGGCCAAGGCCGATGCGCAGGTCAAGCAGATGTGCGAGAAACTGCTGGCCAATACGGTCATCGAAGAATATCGGTATGAGCTGCAGTGACGTGACGGCTGGTGACGCTGAGCTCAGGCTCTCCCCGCCTGAAGATGCAGATCGGCCGTCGTTGTGCGCGCATCATATGACCGGTTCCGGTCAGCTGGCCGCAAGAGGATGAGTGACATGAACATCGGCGTGGTGGTGTTTCCCGGCAGCAATTGCGATCACGATTGCGAGTACATCTTTAAAGACGTGCTTGGCCAGTCTGTGAAGATGATCTGGCACAAGGACACCTTGCCCGCAGGCTTGGATGCCGTCGTCTTGCCGGGAGGGTTTTCCTATGGGGACTATCTCAGGACGGGCGCGATCGCCAGATTCTCCCCCGTCATGGGCGCGGTTAAAACATTCGCGCGAGACGGCGGGCTGGTCATCGGCATTTGCAACGGCTTCCAAATTCTTCTCGAAGCCGGTCTGTTACCCGGTGTGATGTTGAGGAATACCTCCCTGAATTTCATCTGCAAAGATGTGTATGTGAAGGTGGAGAACGCCGCCACTCGTTTCACCAATCGCTGCGAGTCCGGTCAGGTGCTGAAGATTCCCATCGCACATGCAGACGGCAACTATTATACCGATCCGGTGACGCTTGGCGGCATCAAGGCCAATGCGCAAGTGATCTTTCGATATTGTACGGCAGAGGGCAAGATCACGCCTGAGGCAAATCCCAACGGCTCGCTCGACAATATCGCCGGGATCATGAACGCTGACGGGAACGTGTTGGGGATGATGCCGCATCCCGAACGAAGCGCTGAAACGCTGCTGGGTAACGAAGACGGACGGCTGATTTTCCTCTCCATGCTAAGCGCGTTCGGCAAGTCGGAACAGCCATCCAGATTAGTCGGCGTGTGAAGGCGTGGCGAATGAATAGGTGCGCCGGATCGACCGGTTCTCATCCACGACAGAGAATGTGCAAGACATGAAATCATTGGTCATTACCCAAGCCATCCTTGAGCAGCACAAGCTGAGCGAGGAGGAATATAAGAAGATCCTGGAAATCCTTGGCCGGGAGCCGAACTGGACCGAACTGGGCATGTTCTCGGCTATGTGGAGCGAACATTGCTCCTACAAGAGCTCCCGCATCCATTTGAAAAAATTACCCACGACCGGTCCGCGCGTCGTCCAGGGACCGGGCGAGAATGCCGGCGCTGTCGATATCGGCGACGGCCTATGCGCGGTCTTCAAGATGGAGTCTCACAACCATCCCTCCTTCATCGAACCCTACCAGGGCGCGGCGACCGGCGTCGGGGGAATTCTTCGCGATATTTTTACAATGGGCGCCAGGCCGATCGCTCTGTTGAACTCGCTGCGATTCGGCGGCCTGGACAATGCGAATACTCGCCATCTTCTAAAAGGCGTGGTGTCAGGCATCGCCGGTTATGGCAATTGCATGGGGGTGCCGACGGTCGGCGGTGAGATCGTGTTTAATGACATTTATGCGCTCAATCCATTGGTCAATGTCTTCTGCCTGGGGATTGCCAGGAAGGATAAGATTTTTTTGGGCAAAGCGGCAGGAGTCGGGAATCCCGTCATCTATTTCGGCTCAAAGACGGGGCGCGACGGGATCCACGGCGCGACCATGGCGTCCGATTCTTTCGATGAACAGGCTGCCCAAAAGCGCCCGACTGTGCAGGTCGGCGATCCGTTTACGGAGAAGCTGCTGCTGGAGGCCTGCCTCGAGTTAATGGCCGGGGACTGTTTGGTCGGGATTCAGGACATGGGGGCGGCAGGTTTGACCAGTTCGGCCTGCGAAATGGCTTCGCGGGAAGGCACCGGCGTGGAATTGGAATTGGCGGATGTGCCGCGTCGCGAGCCTGGGATGACCCCGTACGAAATCATGCTGTCCGAATCACAGGAACGCATGTTGATGGTTGCGAAAGCCGGCCGCGAGGATGAAGTCATCAAGATTTGCCGTAAGTGGGATCTGGATGTGGCGGTCATCGGGCGCGTCACGGATACCGGCAAGGTTGTGTTGAAAGAGAATGGGCAGATCGTGGCGGAAATTCCCGCCAAGGCCCTGGCGGACGATGGTCCGCGCTATGATCGCCCCAGTGCGCCACCGGCCTATCAAGAAATGTTGCAGTCGTTGAATTATGACGCATTGCCGGATGTGAAGGACGCGAATGCAACTCTGCTTGAACTCTTAGGCGCACCGACGATTGCCAGTAAGCGCTGGGTCTACGAACAATACGATCATATGGTGCGGACGAACACGATGGTGCGGCCGGGATCTGATGCAGCTGTGCTGAGGGTGAAAGGCACCAACAAGGCCTTGGCATTGTCCGTCGATTGTAATGGACGCTATTGTTTGTTGAATCCCTATGAAGGCGCCAAGATTGCAATTGCGGAGTGTGCACGTAATCTCGCCTGTGCGGGGGCAGAACCGATCGGTGTCACCGACTGCCTCAATTTCGGCAATCCGCAGCGCCCGGAAGTCATGTGGCAGTTCGTGCTGGCCATCGAAGGCCTCAAGGACGCCTGTGAGGCCTTGAGCGTGCCCATCGTCAGCGGGAATGTCAGTTTGTACAACGAAACCAACGACCTGTCGATCTATCCAACACCGATGATCGGGATGGTGGGATTGATCGAGGCAGCCGACCGTACGGCCACGCAGTGGTTTAAGCAAGCCGGCGACGTCATCATCTTGCTGGGTCGAACACGTGAGGATCTTGGGGGAACGGAGTATCTCAAGATTGTGCATCATCGCGAACAAGGATCACCGCCGTTGCTGAATCTCGAGGATGAGCGAGCGGTGCAGGCCTGTACGATCGGACTCATTCGAGAGGGCTTGGTTCAATCGGCACACGATTGCTCCGATGGGGGATTAGCCGTAGCCTTGGCCGAATGTTGCGTCTCGGGTCCCAATGGGACCGTCGGTGCTGTGGTACAATTGCCGCTTGATGGTTTGCGGCGCGATGCCTTGCTCTTCGGAGAAAGCCAATCGCGGGTCGTACTATCAGTGAAGCAGGAACAGGTGGACAACGTGTTGAATGCCGCGAGGAATGCCGGCGTGCCTGCGTCACGCATCGGCGTCGTCGGCGGCAGCCGGTTGGTGATTCGAGTTGACGGTGATCAGCGTGTCGCGGGGTGCACGATCGATCTCGAGGTGACAAGCGTTCAGGAACGCTGGGCCTTGGCAATACCCCGGGCGCTGGGTCAGGACTAGAGCAGACACGTCATGGCCAAAGAATTACCTCTCATTGCTTCCGATCAATTCCACGACGAGTGTGCGGTTTTTGGCATTTACGGGCACAAAGAAGCCGCCAATCTCGCCTACCTCGGTCTCTACGCGCTCCAACATCGCGGGCAGGAAGCCTCCGGCATTGTCTCCAACGATGGGGAACAATTTTATGTCGAGAAGGGGCAGGGCCATGTGGCCGATATCTTCTCGCAACAGGCGTTAGCTCGTCTCCCCGGTGCCATGGCTATCGGACACAACCGTTATTCCACAGCGGGCGGCGCTGGTCTCAAGAATGTGCAGCCCTTGAGCGTCAACTTTGCGTTTGGGAACTTGGCGGTTGCGCATAATGGAAACCTCATTAATGCCACCATGCTTCGCAGCGAATTGGAAGCCTATGGCGCCATTTTTCAATCGACATCCGATACGGAAGTCATTATCCACCTGATTGCGCACTCACGAGCGGATACGCTGCTTGACCGGGTGATTGATTCACTCACTCAGGTTCGCGGCGCTTTTTCCGTGGTGCTCATGACCGACCAGGGTGTCATCGCGGCTCGGGATCCGCATGGATTCCGTCCGCTCTGTTTGGGGCGCTTTCGCGATGCCTGGATTGTCGCTTCAGAAAGCTGCGCATTTGATTTGCTCGACGCGGAATATGTGCGGGAAATCGAACCGGGAGAGCTGGTGGTCCTGGATCATCGGGGCGTGACGAGTTATAAGCCTTTTCCGCCGACTCAGCCTGCCATGTGTGTGTTCGAATATGTCTATTTTGCGCGCCCCGATAGTCGTATTTTTGGCGGGAGCGCGGTCTATTCGATCAGAAAAGCCTTCGGCCGGCAATTAGCCCAGGAATCAGCTGTGGACGCGGATATTGTGATTCCCGTACCAGATTCGGGAGTGCCGGCGGCGTTAGGGTATTCCGAAGGTTCCGGCGTTCCATTTGAGAGTGGGCTCATTCGGAATCACTATGTGGGGCGTACGTTCATCGAACCGGAGCAATCGATTCGGCACTTCGGGGTCAAAGTCAAACTCAATGCTGTTCCAGAAGTCCTTGCAGGAAAGCGTGTCGTCGTGGTGGATGATTCGTTGGTGCGCGGGACGACGAGTCGAAAAATCGTCAAAATGCTGCGCCATGCCGGGGCCAAAGAAGTGCACATGCGAATTAGTTCTCCTCCGATCGTGTCCCCGTGCTTCTATGGCATTGATACGCCGACAAAGAAAGAATTGATCGCGTCGAGTCATACCACCGACGAAATTCGGAAATATATTACCGCTGATAGTCTCGCCTATTTGAGTCTCGATGGCATGGTCAAGGCTGCGCCTGGTACACCTAGCCAATATTGCAATGCCTGCTTTACTGAACGATATCCCATTTCTTTTACCCGAGCCGAGGAACTTCAACTCGGATTGTTCGAGCCGCCAGGCTGACGGTAAAAATCTTGTCGCGTGTTACGCTCGCCCCTGAGGTCACAGTAGCCTTATGCGCATGCATAGAGCAGCACTCCCGGGTTCATGAAGGTGATTCATCGGGTCTGATTCCTTTTCGCAAGTAATTACAGCAGCGCTGACGTTTGGTCCGTCGATCGTCATCCTTCGCACTGGGCTTTCCCTTCCCGAATACCTTTTCCATCGCATTGGGTCCGCCGTGGGTTATTGACTGGTCTCACGAGACCAATGTGCCTACGGGCCAAAGAGTCTCTCCAATGATCCCGGTTCTCATCACCTCAAAGGAAGGGGCATTGTCGTCCCTCTCTATCGGACTGCCAGAAAAGCTCTGTGTTCCCCTCCAAAGAGATGTTGCACCAACCTCACTGGGAATAGAGAAACCGCCCTGCTACGGCTACCTTTGCCTACATGCCGCATCGGCATGCTACATCCGGGTTCGGCGCACTAGATTCCCAAATTCGCGTCATGGATGAACCCGCAACCTTTGCACTGGTCGATGTGTTGCCCCCTCTGAGTCAGGAGGTTCTCTATGCCCGCTACAGTACCTGTTTTAAGTGAACGCACAATCGATTTTTCACAAATGTTTCCGCATCAAAATTCTGATGTGCGAATCACAAATCAGGGCGGCGAAAGCCTATTGTTTAATGTGCGCACGGGCCATTTCCATCGATTGAATGCCTTGGGATCCGCGGTATGGCTGCAATGTACCGGCACTCAATCGGTTGCACGGATTCTCTCCACCATTTCCGAAACATTTGATGTGACAGCTACGCAGGCCCAATCTGAATTGCTCGATGTACTCGTCCAGGTGCAGGATGATGGATTTCTCCGTATTGAAAAACGATGACTATCCATAGAGCAGCTGGATCCATCTGAACGTGCAAGCGAACCGGTCAATCATGAGTTATTGTGCGCGCCGACGTCGCATATCCGCCGTAGGCCCTCACTATTCTTCGGGTAAAACGCTCAGCAGGAGTTAGGATTCCAATGGGACAGCAGACAAGATCTACGATCGCTCGATGGAAACCATCACGTCGGGTAGAGGCTTTTCGCAAGTCGAAGCCGCCACGTCCAGGAATCTCCGCAATGAGTGCCGAGGGCCGCTTGCTCGTCCTCTGCGCACGAACCGCTGTGAGTGAATTTGTTCGAGTTGAAATCACAGACCTAGTGTGTGACGGAATCAATTGGGACCTATTGTGGCAACTGTCGAAGGCTCATGGTGTCGCACCGCTGGTATATCGAAATCTTGCTGCCATCTGCCCTGCGGCGGTCCCGTCGGCTATTCATGAAGCCTACCGGCGGCAAAATCAATCTACGACTCTGATGAACGCCGTGCTTGCGAAGGAACTTGTGGCGCTGCTTGACGCGCTTGCCGCGAAGGGAGTCATGGCGATTCCCTTCCACGGGGTTACATTAGCTCAGGTTGCGTATGGCGATCTGAGCATGCGCGAGTGCGAAGACATTGAGCTGATTGTTGAGCATGGAGCAGTTTCTCAAGCCAGAAAAGTTCTTTGGTCGCACGGATACCAACTTCTTGGGGCTGATAATGATGCTGAGGCCGATCCTCGTGAGGGTCATCACGTTTTCCTTAAGAGAAACGGAATGGCCATGGTCAAACTGCAATGGGGCCTTGCCGGCTACCACTCCAATTTCCGACTTGATCGTCATGCATTGTGGGGTCGGCTGAAGCCGGTGGGTTTACCGACGAAGGCGGTGATGGGGCTCTGTCCTGAGGACTTGCTGATTCTTCTGTGTGTGCACGGAACGTTACATAATTGGAAGCAGTTGAAATGGGTGTGCGATATCGCTGAATTCGTGCGTCGGAAACCGGCGCTTGATTGGAGTCGAATCCTGTTTCAGGCAAGCGAATGGAGATGCAGAAGGATGGTCCTTCTCGGTCTCGCTATGGCGCAGAATCTTTTCGATATTGTGCTGCCTCGCACGGTAAGCCATGAGATTGAATCAGATACAGACCTGCCTGTGCTCGTGCGAAGAATGCCTCAACAGTTACTCAAGCATCCCGACCAGGGCATTGATGAAGATTGTGCGGACGCCGTGTCTCTCACGATCAAAGATTCCGTATGGGCGCGATGGAAATTAGGTCTCATTCTCTGTCGAGTTGACGCAGAGGTGATACATCGTCCCCTTCCGTGGTTTCGGTTCCAAAGACAGCTTCGGCTAATGTCGGCATGTATGAGGCCACTTCTTCGAAGCGTGCCGAAAGAAATCGTCCCCGTTCATGTACGGCACATGGTTGTGGGCTGGTTGCAGAGTTCTTGATCGTCTCGGTCCTTCCTCAGTCAGGCAGTTGTTTAGTCAGCCTGCGCCCTTTCCTGGGTAAGTGGTTGCTCCCGAAAAAATTCGCGTGCTAGGATGCCAGCATGGTCATTCATGAGGGATTATGCTGTGCATCAGCGAGGAAAGGCAGTGGCTTTTCCCGCTGGCTGGCCTTGCGGAAGGAGGCGCGAATGAAACGGGTCTTCATCGTAACTGCACTGGTGCTGTTGCCCCTTTGGGCAGCTCATATTGCCATGGCTGCTGGATTCTTCAAGGTGGGAGAGCCGGCGCCCGCGTTCGCACTCTCGTCAATTACGGGAGATGCCGTTTCTCTCGAGCAGTTAAAGGGAAAGGTGGTCGTCCTAGGTCTGTTCCACATTTGTGACCCCTGTATGATGCAAGGAACCAATCTGCAAAAGGTTCATGAGGTGCTGGCCGGTAAGAATGTTGCCGTGGTTGGTATTAATTCATCGGGCAACTCCAAGCGGGACGTCGGTGAATTTCTGAGCGCGTTCCCTGTAAAAGTCACCTATCCGTATCTGCTCGATCCCAATAAGGTGACGGACAAACTCTATGGCGGCGGAAAATTTATTCCGAACGTGTATGTAATCGATCAACGTGGCGTGATCAGATGGCAGAGGGTCGGCAATATGGAGCTAGCCGGCGCCGAGGTCATTGTTCAGGAGGTCGAGAAATTATTGGCTTCTGCGCCTGCCGGTTCAGGTCCCATGTAGCGGGAGAAAGAGGATCCATGGACGAATGGGAAGAGGGTAAATTGATGTTTCTGGAAGTCGTCAAGGGCATCGACCAAGGCGTGGAGGTGGTGATTCCGACGAAGCCTACCAATAGCATGTTCCTGATCTCTCTGACAAAAGGTGCAAATCGTAAGTTCATTACTGTGTCAGAGGACGATATCATCGATCTTCCGACCGAAGCCGGTATCCGCACGAAGGTCACGAAAACTCTGCAGGACGCCGTGGCAACTTTGTAAACCCTGCAGATGAGGCGAAACGCGTGAAACAGTTACTCCCCGGCATTTGGCAATGGTCCTGCTTCTCCGACGAAAAGCAGGTTGATTTTAACGGACTGTTTCTGACAGTGGGCGAACACAGGATCGTTATCGATCCCCCTCCCATGACGGCCGAAGCAAGTACGCTGATCCGAAGGCAAGGGGCGCTGGATTACATTATTGTGACGAATCGTGATCATCTCCGTGAGGCGGTCGCCTACCAGGCGGAGTTTCGTTGCCAATTACAGATACCCGAGGCCGATGCGTCCCAGATGGATGTGAAACCAACGAAAACCTATAAAGACGGCGAGTTGTTGCCTGGAGGCATTTGGGCGATACAGCTCAAGGATCAGAAGTCACCAGGGGAGTCGGCCCTCTATATTCAGCAGGGGAAGGGCGTGTTGATTGTCGGGGATGCCTTGATTGGAAAGCCAGCGGGGGCACTTAGTCTGTTGCCCTCTGAGCGATATGCGGATGTTGCGAAGGCCAAGGAAGGGCTTCGCCGGTTGTTGAAATATAACTTCGACTCGATTCTTGTGGGTGATGGGGCTAGCATTGTATTCGGAGCCAAACAGGCAGTGGAGCAGGTGCTCCAGGCGTAAAGGATCATGCCGCTTCGAAATGGACTGTCCGAAGAACTGAATCGCCAGGGCAACGAGCACTTTGCTCGAGGGCATTACACGGATGCCTATGCTTGCTACGCAAAAGCCTTGGAATGTGATCGATTGACGGGTGACCACCGGGCGCTGAGTGCCACTTTGGGAAACCTCGGAAATATTTGCGCGGTCAGCGGACGCCGCGAATCGGCGCAGAGCTACTACCAGGAAGTCCTGGAGTTACAAAAGGTGTTAGGCGACGACAAAGGTATTGGGACGACATTGGCCAATCTGGGGAATCTGCGCGCAGATGCGGGGGAGTGGGATCGCGCCAGAGCCTATTACCTCGAAGCCCTCGACATTATGACCCGAGTACATGATGAACTCGGCAAGGCTGTGCTGTTTTCCGACCTCGGCTTGGTAGCCCGAGAAACCGGACAGTGCGATGACGCACTGCGCTACTATGAACAGTCGCTGGTCCTGATGCGTCGGCTGAATAATCAAGGCGGCGTGGCTGATGCCTGGCGGATGATGGGGCGGACTTTCGCAATCCAAAAGCGATACGACGATGCGATTGCCTGTTGTCAAACAAGTCAATCCATTGCTGAACGCAGTCGAGACGAACTGCGGGCCGGCGGGGCGCGGTACGTCTTGGCCCAGTGTTATGAAGATCTCGGACAGTTACAAGCTGCTGTAGATTTACTGGAGCAAGTAGTGCGAATGGATCGTAAATATGCTCTCCCGAAATTGACCGAAAACACGGCTCGGCTTGCAAGTCTGCGTGCTCGCCTGGAAGCGGAAGATCCCAGGCCCCAACCCCGGCGGTCGCGCGCATGAGTACGGTGGCACTTCCAGCCTGGGAGGCGGCTCGTGCAAAGCTACGCACCAATATTCCCCAATTCTACGAACTGGAGCCAGGCGGCCCCCTCGTTCTTGATTTAGGGGATGATGGATGGATCTTAGAACTGAGGTCTGACGGTCAGTTCCTTTGTCAGCATGGAATCTCCATGGATGATGTAAAGAGTTTGATGTGTGACGGGACGACGGAAGATTTGGGAACCGATGAAGTCGCCAAGCAGGCTAAGTATTTTCTGGGTCCTGCTGTATCCAAGAAACGCCCTGCTCTCCTCAAGGCAGGGTTCGCTGAGCAGACGGAAATGAACGACGAATATGTCGCCATCACGTTCCTCAAGGCGGTGAATTTCGAACGCTACGAGGAGGTTCTTGGCTCCGTGCGTTGGTGTCAGAATCTTTTCAAGACGTAATCTTCACGCACCCTAAGGGCGCCAATTCCCCCTGTTTGCCTCTTTTCCCTGTCCGATGCTCTCCCTTCAGCCTATCCGTGCTTTGCTCGCCGCGCATAATCATGGTCAAGTAGAACCGCACCCTCTTCCCATCAACGGGAGCCGGAAGAATGCTTGGTAAGCGCGTGCAAGCTGGATCCTTTGCCAAAATCTTGCCATGTCAGGACTTGGCCTCAGTGCGGCTCTCCGCCAGCAGAGGAATTGCGATGTGGGGTGCTGGAGGGTAGGTGAATTACGACGAGGAAGAAGATCGATATTCGGACTGATGGCTTTCTGCAGGCCGTTGACTAGGCTGATAAGTGAGCATGCACCGTCCTCCCATAATCATAATTAGGAAATTGACTAGACTGCTTGCTAAGACAAGGATGAGGACAACCAGGCGAGGAGATCCTTGGCTGGCTTCCTGAACGACCGTGGCGAGGTCGAGTGCGAGGGCAATAGTGCTGTATATGACCGCTCCCATCACGGCCCACGGCTGACGGATGAAGATCAGTCCCCCGAGCAGCAGCGCGGGTAAAACGAATAGAAACCCGACTAAGATGCCGTCTTTGATCGTCGAGAGAGGGGAGCCTGATTCAACTCCAAAGAGAATACCCTCAAGGACAATGAGAACACTCAACAGGACGACGATGGGACGCGCATGGAGCATAGCGGTACTATAACGGTGGCATATGCCTCTCGCAAGCTATCAGATTCCGCCCATATCTTAATGCCAGGTCATCATCAAGGATAATGATGGATCCTCGGCGTACGCTGGGCAGGTCAATGACGGCTACTTTCCCCATCCTTCGAGGGGACCACCAGGTCCGTTGAGTCATTTACCCTAGATCCGTATTCACGTGAAAATCCGCCTCCATCAGGGAGGCACACGTGGCCCATTACACATCTCACGTACGAGTTCAACATCGGGGGGCCAGAGCATGGTGGCCCGCAACAGTCACCCCGCAGCGCTCTCTTGCCATCGGGCGATCGTTACCCCTGCTGCTGTGCTTGATGGTAGCGGTGAGTTGCCTGCCGGGCCTTGCTTTGGCGGAAGTGTATGACTTTCCGGCTCGGGGCCATAGGGGCGGGGCCATCGCTGACCCAGTGGCACAAAGGCCAGCAGACCATTCGTCGGTACTAGCGGCAGGATTTGGTTTTCAGGCAGCAGGATCGTCCCTCGTAACGGTCCGAACCTATGATGTTCAGACAGGCGCCATTCTTTCAGAGGATTCATTTGACGTGAACGTGAAGGAAGAGGGCGCCGCTGAAAGCGATGGGAGCAAGGGGCGTATTTTCGCCGGAGGAATCGGTGCCGACAGTCAGGGAAAGTCTGGGTTTATGCTGAGAGTCTATGATGCGGAGACTGGAAGATTTCTCTGGGAAGGGCAATTGAACTTGCTCAAAGTGAACGAAGAGGGGCCGATTAAAGTGAAGGCGGTGATTGCTCCCAAACCTGCTGTCGTAATACCTGCCTCAGATCGCCCTGCTCAAGTCTTCCAAACGCTTTTCTCCGTGCGAGCAGTCAATCCTCTTACCGGAAGGCTTGTTTGGCAGGATCAATTTACTCCAGGCACTAGAAAACGACCGGGCAGTGCAGGGGTGTCATGTCAGAGGTGCTCGGTGAGCCCTGTCAATGAGCCTATCGGACACATTTTTGACTTGGTTGTGAGAACCTACGATCGCACATCAGGCCTGCTGTTGTGGGAGGATTCGTTCGAGGAAATCGATCGAATTGATGAGTCTGATTCAGCGCCGGAGACAAGTGCCTATCCACAGGCAATACCATTTTGGCATCCGGGGGTTGCGGACAAAACCCCCATGTACAAAGTGACCCTCCGCTGACGGTTACGATTTGGGCGTGGATAAGGTGGTGCCCATACTCTCCACCCACTGTTGCTGGAAATGGTCGTAGGAGAGCAGCAGGCGGTCCTGCATGGCAGCGGCGATTGTCTGGCGCGCCTTCAAGTGAAGAAGTAACTCATGAACCTTGTGCATGCCGAATCGTTCAATAAGGTAGTGGGTAGCGGCATTGGCTTCCATGTATGCGGCGCCCACCTTTTCGGCCGATAAGTTTTCCCAGCCCTCCTCAAGAGCCGCCAGGGGGATCAAGATATGTTCCCCCGGAGGCATGTTTGCGACCTCCTGCCAGGAATCATTGGCCAGCTGCATAGCCAACCCTTCATTGAGCCAGGTGGGTATGGCTCCACCGGTTGCTCCCAGTTCCTCATGAATCAGTGCATGAACAAATTCATGACGGAGAACGCGTGTCAGCCAGGCGCGATCTGTCGTGGCGCCTTGACTGGGGATTTGGATGCGCCCCAGAACAGGGTCGAACAAGCCATCCGCCCACACGGGGCTGCCGGTGGATCCCTGAAACTGAGTCTTGGTGTGCAGCACCACCATAATAGGTTTCGACGGAAAGAAATTGAACTTCTGGCCGATGTCTCGATAGGCCGCCTCGAGAATATCCAGTACGGTTGTCCAGGTCTCCGGATCCTCACTGCCGTCATACTTGACCGTAAAATGGACGCTGTTACGCGTTGAAAACTTCTCTTCTACCTTTTCCGCGCGATGGACCTTAGCCGTCACGACTTTCACATAAGACTGCAGCCCTGGATCCTTTTTTATGCGATCCATTGCCTGTGCGAGATGTTTTGCCGCTTCCGGGAGCCGATCTTTTTCCTGGAGGAGGTCCGCCAGCGCCACATGCGGGAACGGCTCATCCGGAGATAGGGTCAACACCTTCTTCAGGAATTCTTCCGTCAGCGCCGGATCCCGCAGGCCCCAGTAAGCATGGGCAAGGTTGAGATGGGCCACCGGGTTTTGCGGGTCCAGCATCACCGCCTTCTTAAAGGCTTTGACGGAAGTTTCAGTTCCGCCGGCGTTTTCTTGGAGAATACCGAGGTTATTCCACAAGATGGCCACATGGCGTTTTGTGGCCGACTCAGAAAGAATGGACGAGGGGAGTTCTTCAAGTTTCGTTTGTGCCGATGCAATATTGTGTTTCTCAAGCTCGTCGTGAATGGTGCCGAGCAGCTCGGAGTGCCGAGGGACGGGAATGCTGACGGGATCAATGGTTCTGGATCGTTTCATTTCCGGTAGCACCGCTTGTTGCGGCGGCGCCACAGGACCTTTGGATCCGACGACCTCTTCTGTAATGACTTGAGGTGGCGGCGCTGGCATCTCGTGGAAATAGTGCGGCTTAAGCCAGGACTGATAGAAAATGAAGATAGCAATGAGAATGGCCAACGGCCCGAGAATATGCTTGATATTGCGTCGATACATAGGTGTCCTTCCGTGAGTCCTACACGAAGTTACTCTAGCATCGAGATAGTGGACGACCAAGGAAAGTCGCAAAAGCCGGCGAATGGTGGTCACGGGAGGGTGTGTTCGTCATCGCCGGTCCTTCATTGAGCAGGCAGGCAGCCTATGGTACGATCCCGCCTAGGATGCCACGTCCTGATTCTTCTGATCCCCATGAGTCTTTCCGGTCATTCCTGCAGCGAGTGGCAAGACCCATTGAATTTGCTTGCCGTGATGCCTATGCCCACCTTCCGACAGTAAAAAATCTTGACCGTTTTGTGTCGGAACAGGTCATTGGCGCGCTCGGTGAGCGACTTCACCCGCGCGCGCTTGAGATTGAGCTGCTCTCCTTACGCAATCTGTTCGTCGATTTTCATGCCGGCCTCACGGCTGCCGAACAGCAGCATCGATTGACGCAGGCCCTCCAGCTCCTTCGCCGGCTCCAAGAGGAGTCGCCGATGGTGCATCCGCCTGCCGATCTTCTGGAGGGAGGGGAGCTGGTTCACGCTCCCGCGAATATTAATTCCAGACAGCTGTCTGTAGAGTCATCGATTCAGTTCGCGAAGGGTATTGGTCCGAAGCGCACCCTGCTCTTGAAACGTCTCGGCATCCAGACGATCGAAGAAGCACTCTGGACTTTGCCATGGCGGTATGATGATCGATCGACCATCACGCCGATTGCTAAGCTGATGTTGGCGGCGACCGTCTGTATCTGTGGGGTGATCACTCGAACGGAAGCTTCGCGCGCACGCTCTCGCCGGTTGTCGATTCTGGACGTCGCTGTTCAGGATGCAACCGGAACGGTGCACGCGGTGTTCTTTAATCAATCCTATCTGGAAGACGTGTTGAAGGACGGGGCACGGGTCATGATGGCCGGGCGTGTGGTTGCCGGTCGGCGAGGATGGACGGATCTTCGGCTGGAGCCGACGCAATTTGAGATATTAAGCGGTCAGGAAGATGAATTGCTCCACGTCGGACGCATCGTCCCGATTTACCATGAGACGAAGGGCTGGACCTCTCGCCAGATGCGCGTCTTAATGCAGGGGTTACTGGCCGGTCGCGCTGCGGAGCTGGCGGAGGTTTTGCCGTTGTCCATTCGCGCACGCCACCGGTTGCTGCCAATTGGCGAGGCTATTCAGCAGGTACATTTCCCGCCGCCGCAAACCGACCTGGCTGCGCTTGACCGCGGGGTAACGGCTGCCCATCGCCGATTGGCCTTCGAGGAATTGTTTCTGCTTCAGACGGCCATGGTGTTGAGGCAACAGCAGGTGAAGGACGAAGAGAAACCGTTTCGATTCAGTCCTCATGTGCCGGAACTCAAAAAACTGTCGCAGATTTTGCCCTTCTCACTGACGGCTGCACAGGAACGGGTATGGCGAGAGATTCAAGCCGATATGGCGACCTCGCGGCCCATGAATCGTCTGGTGCAGGGGGATGTGGGGTGTGGAAAAACGGTCGTGGCGTTGCATGCCCTGGTGATGGCCTGTGGCTCCGGTTGTCAAACAGCGCTGATGGCTCCCACCGAAATTCTAGCCGAGCAGCATTATCTGAATCTCAGGCCTCTCCTAGAGGCGGTTGGTTTCAAGGCCGTGTTGCTCACGAGCGGGGGGAAGGTCAAAGATCGCCAGGCTGTCTTCACGCAGTTGGCATCGGGGGAAGCGCAGGTGGCCATCGGCACCCATGCGCTGATTCAGAAGAACGTCGCATTCGACAAGCTGGGGTTGGTGGTAGTGGACGAGCAGCATAAGTTTGGTGTGCTGCAGCGAAAGTCGCTGCTCGACAAAGGATATCGACCGGATGTGCTGGTAATGACGGCCACGCCGATTCCTCGCACCTTGGCGATGACTGTCTATGGCGATCTGGGCGTTTCAGTCATCGATATGTTGCCGCCGGGCCGCAAGCCGGTGCGGACCATGCTCTACTCGGAAGGTCAGCGCCACAAAACTTGGCAGCTGGTGAGCGATGAGCTGAAGGCGGGACGGCAAGCGTATATCATCTATCCGCTGGTAGAAGAGTCCGAGAAGATTGATCTCAAAGCGGCGATACAGGGGGCGGAACAGTTGCAGCGCGACATCTTTCCGCAGGCGCGGATCGGCTTGTTGCACGGGAAGATGCCGTCGTCTGAAAAAGAGCGTACGATGGCAGCCTTCAAGGCCGGCACAATACAGATTTTGGTCGCGACGACGGTCATTGAAGTGGGGGTGGACGTGTCCAACGCCACCGTCATGGTCATCGAACATGCCGAACGATTCGGACTGGCCCAACTCCATCAATTGCGCGGACGAGTAGGACGAGGGGCGCATCAATCCTTGTGTATCCTCATGGCGTCCTATCTCCCGCGAGAGTCCAGACCGAAGGTGAGTGCCGAAGGAAAGCCTGAGGCCGATGCCTCCAATGCCCAGCAACGCTTGTCCGCGCTGGTGAAATCACACGACGGGTTTGTCATAGCGGAAGAAGATCTTCGCATCAGGGGGCCCGGCGAGTTCTTGGGATTGCGGCAATGGGGACTGCCGGAGTTTCGGGCAGCCAATCTCGTTCGTGATACACACTTGTTGGAGCTGGCGAGACAAGAAGCGTTCGCGATGGTAACCCAGGATCCGGGCCTGGCGTTGCCCCAACATCAGGCGGTCAAGGCGGCCATGTTTCGTCGCTGGAAGGGCAAGCTGTCCTTGGGGGACGTCAGTTAGTTGCCGCAATGGTGCTGCCGAAGGAGCGGAGGGCTGATCGATGGGAATGCTGCAACGTTTGAGTCACGATCTTCGCGCCGGATGGGTGACATTACGACATGGCACTGCAAAGGCTGCCACGAGAGCGTTGGAAGAGGGCGAGCTTCTGGGGTATCGATTGGAATTGCGAAAGGTGGAGCAGCAGCTGGATGATCTGCATGTGGACATCGGTGAGCGGACGATCGAGTTGCATGACCGCGGCGAGGCGCCGGATCGTATTGTGGCTGATTCTGAAGTCGTACGTCTGATGAAACAGGTGCAGACGCTGCAGGATGAACGGACCAAACTCCTATTGGAAATGAATGACATCACGGTAGAAGAGGCCTGAAAGATTTCATGGCTGGCGCATCAACAGGTTCGTCCAGAATCTTGGCTGGCATCGATATCGGAACCCTGACCTGCCGCCTGGAGATTGCTGAGGTGACTTCCTCAGGCCAGGTCAAAAAACTGCAATCTGATCGACGAATTCTCCGGCTCGGCCAGGGGGTCGATCGAGATCGCATGCTGCGGACCGACGCTATGGCGAGAGTGGTGACGACGCTGAAGGAATGGCGCCAGAGTATTGATACATTTCAGGTGGAGGCGACGTCGGTGGTTGCGACGAGTGCTGTGCGCGATGCCGGGAATCGCCAAGACTTTTTAGACCAAATCGCCCGTGAGGCCGGCTTGCAAGTGGAAATCATCTCCGGTGAGGAGGAGGCGCGACGAACCACCTTGGGGATTCGTTCAGGTCTGCCGGAAGGTGTCTCTGACATGCTGGCGGTGGATATCGGCGGGGGAAGCACGGAATGTATTCTGGATCGACCCGGCCAACCGCTCATTGTTCGATCCATCGATATTGGTGTGGTGCGCCTGAGCGAACGCGTGCTGCAGAGCGATCCGCCTACCTCCGAAGAAATTCAACGGGCGCATGATTGGATACGAACTGAGACCGGAGCGGCCATTGCGGATATGCCCTTGCCGGTCGGACTGACATTTGTGGGTACGGCAGGAACGATCACCGCGTTGGCGGCTATGGACCAGCAATTACCCGTCTATGAAGCAGCGAAAATTCACAACTATGTTCTGACGCTTGAGGCGGTGAAGCGCCTGGAGGCACAGCTTCTTGGTCGATCGAAACAGCAACGGGAGGGGTTGCCGGGGCTGGAGCGAGGCCGGGAGGATGTCATTGTCGCCGGAGCGATCATCCTCAGTACGATGATGGAGACGCTGGGCATGACGAAGGTTCTGGTCAGCGACCTGGGGCTTCGAGAAGGGGTGCTGCTCCACCTTGCGAGCCGGTTGAGCGGAGGTTCGTCGTTGTCTTGAGTGGCGGCCTGACGGCGACAGGCTCTCGTTGGTGAAGGGATGACCTGCTTATCGCTACCGCTGTGAATACCAGCGCAGCCCGCTTTTTTGTTCGGTGAAGGTGGCCTGAGGCATGCCGCCTGGTTTTTCCAGGAGTAAGACCTTGAAGTCGATCAGGCCGAACCAGGCTGGATCGGCAATATCGTGGTAATGGCAGCCTTGAAGTTTCGGAAGGATGTCACCTAGGGTCTTCGTGAGCTCACTTTCGGTGTAGGCCCTCACGGAGAAGTGTTGGCCGAGTCCCTGGCAAAACCGCTGAATCGTATAGGCTGCGCCGGTGCAAAGGACCTTCGTATCCGGTTTGAGCTGTAAAAATTGCGGGAGCGACAGGTAGCGCTCCTGAAAGCCCAGCCACCGGACCGCTTGCCGCAAATGGCTGTACTGCACTTCGTATTCGGTGTGGTGAGGAAGTTTCACCGCGGCGGGCCAGCCTTCTTCGATCCCGAATTCCGTCAGAAACGCCCGACCGCCCGGTTTGAGGACTCGCCAGACTTCGGCGACGAATCGCATCGGTCCCAGATTGAAGATCACTTCTTCCGGTAGCTCTTTTTCGAGCGGCAACCGCAGTCGCCTGATCCAATCCAATGCTTCCTGATGTTGCGCGGTTTCCCCCCGGCCACTCGTGAGTTCCTCCCGGCTGAGCTTGACGGGGGTCATGTCCGCCATGTTTTCGTTGTCGATGATGAGGTCGACGGAGTTATCCTTGAACGGCAGCCATTCCCCGTTGGCATGAGTGCCGGTGCCTGTCCAGCCACCGGCCCTGGCGCGCTTGGTTTGCAGTTGGAGGAAGGGGCGCGTGACGTCCAACGAGATATACTGGATGCCCTGCTTTTCGAACGGCAACAGCTCTTGGCCGAGTTCGCGGGCGACATAGCCGAGCCCGCCTCCGATTTCCACGATCACCTTGGGCTTCGGTTTGAACCAGCCCAGACGGCGAAGTTGGCGCATGAGCAGGCGTCCATAGGTGGTGCCTCCCAGCGCCTCGCAGGGTTCTCGGAAGAGGTGCGACACGGTCGTTTCGATGAGATCGAAATGGCCGTCTTCCAGATCGCTTTCTTTCAGCTCGTGAACATGGAAATCTTCGAGATGTTCTTCGCCTTCGAAATCCTGTTGGCCGGACCAGCTTTCTCGTATTTGCTGGAGCAGGAGGTCCCATTTAGCCTTGTGTCGGTGGCCCCCCGGCGGTTCGGTCCCGAAATAGCAGAGTGAATAGTTGGGGATCGACCAGTGTGCCAGATGCCAGGATCCTGGCTGACCGTCAGGTCCGCAGATCTTGTTGCCGTATTTCTCCACGAGTGCACCGACCGTAATGTGGCCGTTCATGGAGGTGAGCATTTCGATGCCGACTGCGTTCAGGCGGACGAGCGGGAAATCATCATCCAGTGGCGCCAACCACCATTCGTCAAAGGCATGCTGATACGCAACCAGGTCGGGAATGCGCCAGGCGAGCAGGCTCAGAATGTCGCCGCTCAGATTGAGCGGTTCTTGAATGGCTGCGGCAGCTTTCATCGTGTCAGACGATTCAGATTACAAGAAGCCGCAGCCTACACGAGGCTCACGCTGACCTGCAAGAACCCGGGAGGGGCGTCTTTAGGTTTGTGATGGCAGGAGGGGAGAGTCGGTCACGATGATGATGCCGCGCATAATGGGATGAATGCGGCATTGATACGGGTATCGGCCTGGAGGCAGGCTGGGAATGGTATAAGTGCCACCGGGTTCCACCGCGCCGGAGTCGAAGGCGCAACGTCCGCTTTCGTCAAAACAGCCGTCGTGCGTCACGGTGTGATGGGTCGGCGTTGGATTGTCCCACCGGATGGCGCCGCCGGCGGTGACGGTCGCGGCAGCGGGCACATAATAGGGGGAACCGCTATCCATCAAGACATGGACTGCCGGAGGGGTCGCGGAGGAGGGCCAAGCCATCAGGAACCCGAACGTGAGACTTAGAGATAGAGTGCGCCAGCTCATGAGGTACATGACTCCATGTGAATATCGATCTCTTCATTATACATAGAGACAGGCGCGATGCGGAAGGATTCACCAGACTGCTCTCAGACGGGGCCTCTTTGAAACAGCGCAAACCGGATGACCCAATCGAAGGCGCGAAGAGTGGGTGTAGGCTGCTGGAAGGTTTGGCTTGGCGTTGCACGATGACACAATTTCGATGTGAATCGGAGAGGTTGCAAGAACCTATTGGTTCATGCTAGATGGAGGCCGCTTTACCACCGACGTGCCATGTTGAAGACCTGAGAGGAGGACGTGGAATGGCGAAGAAGACCATGAAAAAGAAAAGCTCTGCGGTGAAAGCTGCGCGGCCGAAAAAGGGCGCGGCTTCCAAGGCGAGCAAGCCGAAGAAAGTCGTGAAAGCGAAGAAGGCTGCACCCAAGAAGCCGGTGAAGGCCAAGAAGGCGGCGCAACCGAAGGTGACGGCGAAGAAGCTGGTGAAGAAGACTGCTAAAAAGAGTACTGCCAAGACTGCTCCGGCAAAAGCCGCGCGTTCCTCCAAGGCGAAAACGACACCAAAAGCCGCGAAACCTGCGCCGAAACCCGCATCCAAGCCCAAAACGAAGCCTGCTTCACCAAAGGCGAAGACGCCTGCGGAAGCCCCCGCGGCGGTCCCTGAATCGAAGCCGGTGAAATCTTCCGTGCCGGAGCCTGAGAAGGCCTCAAACGTCGAGATGGAGCCGACCCAGCTTGACCTCGAAGATGACGAAGAGGACATGGCTGAAGATCTGGATGACGTATCAGAAGAAGAAATGGAAGAAGAAATCGAAGAGGAGCTCGGCCTCGACAACGAGGACGACGACGTCGATTATCTCGAAAAGTCTGAAGATCTGCTCGACGATGCAGATGAGTATCGAAACAATTAATTTCAGTTGATGCCGCTGTACCGGGTGATCTCGGTCTGTGCCTCTGCGTGCCTCATTCATTCTCGTCAGTGAAGGTCCCACTGAACATGTCTGATGTCATGGTGTGTTGCGCTGCGTCTGGAATGAAGTCGCGTCGCGCCTTCCGATCGTGTCGCATCGTTCGGGTGCGGCTCGCGGCCACGTCTGCCAATTCGAATCGTTCAGCCCTCCCATGAGCCACTTTCTTTTTATCGCCGGGGCTTTACGCGAACGAACTTCCCCGGAAAGTGCTGAGTTGCAGCTGGGCGCCGGGATCTGGGGCCTGTGCACCTCCTTGATTCGCGACAACCTTCAAAAGTTCCTGACGCCCGAATCACATGGCCTGGTGTATGTGTTGAAAGAAGGCATCCGCGCGGAATTTTCGATTGTCTCGCCGGTCCAGCCGTTTCAGGCGTTGGATGAACTGCTGAAAGATGAGTTGCGGACAGAAGCCCGCTATGGATTCGTACGGGTCACACCGGTTCGACGCTGGGAGGGGAACGCGCCCGATTGCCAGCAGCTGCTTCAGCGAGTCCTGGGCATCGAAGAACAATCAGAATTGTCCCGTCGGCTCGGCCTGGGGATGCACCGTTTTTCACAGGAGGAATACCGAGCGATTGTCGACGGGTTGGGGGCGGAACACTAATCAGATCGCGCTTCCTTCCGGAAGCGGCTAGTCGAGGGTGCCACCTGTCATGAGATGGTAGGCCTCATCTACTCTGGCGACTTCTTTGATTTCTACGTTGAGATCCCAGGCGAGGCGGGTGAGATTCCAGCGTGGGTCGTCTCGTTGACCTTGCGGGATGAGGATGGTGCGGTATCCCTCCCGGGCTGCTGCACGGATCTTGTCGGGGATGCTTCCCACCGGGCCGATCGTGCCGTCCTTGGAAATCGTGCCCGTCATGGCAATGCCGCGGCGGATCTGCTCGCCCTTGAGGAGTGCGGCAAATCCCACCGTCATGACGCCTCCGGCACTCGGCCCGTCGGTACCGGTTGCGGCGTACGCAATGCCGATGACACTGATGGTCCCGGTATGGTTCACCGTCGGTGTAT
>CAADGJ010000376.1 GCA_900696505.1 uncultured Nitrosospira sp. | reverse complement strand
GCTGGTGTGCCCGGTGATGTTGTACTGGATCAGCCGGATCTGGATGCTGGCGTACCGCAATCAAATGGATGACGATCCCGTTGTGTTCGCCGTGAAGGATCCTGAAAGTTATGTGACGGCGGTCCTCATCGGCGCCATTCTCTTCCTGGCTAAGTAGCCAAGAACAGCTTAGATGCCCCAGCCGCCGCTGAGATGGAGATTCGCCCCATTGACGTAGCGTGCCTCTTCACTCAGCAAGTATCTCACCGCGGCGACTGTATCGTTGACGCTTCCCACATATCCCGCCGGGATCCGTTTGACCACTCCTGCCAGTTCTTCCGCAGGGGCACTGCCTGAATCGATAAAGCCCGGCGAAATCGCGTTGACCGTGATGCCATAGGGGGCGAGCAGCTTGGCCAGTGTGCGAGTCAGGATCAACACTCCCGCTTTGGCGATGTAATGACCCGTCACTTCCGGCTGGGCCACCATTTGGTCGGCATTGGCCATGCTGAAATTGATGATCCGCCCATGTTTCCTGGCTTTCATGCCCGGCGCGACTGCCTGCCCGAGATAAAAAATCGGATGAAGATTTCCATCGAACATCTCGCGCCAGCCCGTTGTCGTTTCGTCGAAGAGGTTCACGCGATGGTAAGGGCCTGCTCCATTGATCAACGCGTCGATCCGCCCCCACTGCGCTTCGACCTGTGCGACCAACTGCTTGGAGGCCGCCGGATCGGACACGTCGCATTGCAGGGCAAGGGCTTGGCCGCCACGTGCCACGATAGCCGCGCTGGTCTCTTCTGCGGCTGCGGCACTCGTGCGGTAGCAGATAGCGATGCACCAGTGTTGTGCGGCAAGGTCGAGGGCGATGGCGCGGCCGATCCCCTTGGCTCCGCCCGTGATGAGTGCGACCTGATTCGGCATACCCTCTCCTTCTAGCCCCGCCGTTCGCGCAGGCGCTTGGCGAGCAACTCCAGTGTTCCCGCCGTTCTGGTTGAATAGACGCGTTCCTTCTTCGGACGTTTCTTGTCCGCGACGCAGTCCTCGATCAAGGCTTGGAGATCCTCCAGTGTGTCCACATCGTTCCAGGAGGGCAGAAGCGCGGTATTCAGGCCTTCTGCGGCAGCGTTCTGTTGAGTGAGTGCCAGGACCTGATCTGTCGACCAGGGAATATGCGCAAACAGTTTCGGGTGCGGCCTGGTCATGCCGATCAGGTAGTACCCGCCGTCGTTGGCCGGTCCCAGGACGAGATCATGCCGGGTCAGTGCGGCAAAGGCATCGCGATAGTGTGTGAGCGGCAGCGAGGGGACATCAGTTCCCACCAGGCAGATGTGGCGGTACCCGCGGGCGAACAGCTGATCGAACGTGTGTTGCATGCGAGCGCCGAGGTCGTCGCCTTCCTGATCGAAGAGTGTCACCCCGTAGCGTGCTTCCATGATGCGGAAAAACACGTGCGTGCTCGAGGGGGCGCAGGCCAGAATACGATCGAACGACAGCTTGAAGGTGCTGGCCGCGGCCTTGGTGCGTTCGAGCGTGTCGAGGACAAAGCTGCCGTGAAGCGTGGCGGCTTCGTCTTCGGTCAAGGCCGGACAAAGTCTGGTTTTCACCTGTGCCGGGACCGGCGCTTTGGCGAAGATCACCAGGGCGGCGGACGCAGGCTGTTTACGGTCCGAGGGTTGAGGGCTCATGACTCATCTCACCATGCTGTAAAAATGTTGAAGTCGATGCGGGTTGACCCCGATCCAGTACAGGAAGCGAAGGGTCCACATCAA
Source organism: uncultured Nitrosospira sp. (assembly GCA_900696505.1). Lineage (GTDB taxonomy): Bacteria > Nitrospirota > Nitrospiria > Nitrospirales > Nitrospiraceae > Nitrospira_A. The sequence goes on along the minus strand of CAADGJ010000376.1, from coordinate 1,508 downwards.
CAGAATTGTGCGAAGAGGACCCTGTTGTTCCCATCGACGGAAGGCGGTCACGACCTCATCCGACAAGGAGACCAGCGGCCCGGTTCGTTTGAGCCGCCGCGTGAAGTCGATGTCTTCCATCAGGGGAATGTCGGCGAATCCTCCCATCGTCTCAAAAACGGCGCGCCGCACAAAGATCGCTTGGTCGCCGGTGGCGATTCCGCTCCAGCGCGAGCGCACGTTCATCAGACTGCTGACGATCCGGGCTGTCAGTCGAGAGGAGTCAAAACGGACATTGAAGCGGCCGCCGACGGCGGCTGCATTTGAGAGTGCGGTCAAGACGGCCCGCCGCGCGTTCGATGGGAGGAGAGTGTCAGCATGCAAAAAGAGCAGGACATCACACGCGCTCGCGGCCGCGCCGGTATTGAGTTGCCTCGCCCGCCCGCGTGGGGCGGTCAATACACGCATCGATCCGCTTGCGGGCAAGGGATCTGTACCACATTGCTTGGCGAATGACTGCGCAATGGAGAAGGTGTCGTCGGAACTCCCGCCGTCGACGATGATCACCTCGTCAAACCCTAAGGTCTGAGTATGGGCGAGGATGTGAGCGAGGCAACGGGATTCGTTCAGCACCGGCATGATGACGGCGATGGTCATCGGAGCCGGAGAGCACCCGTCGTGATTAGGGCCGCTCGCGGCCATTTACGCGGTCGGTTTGGGGTCCTTGAACATGAAGTACATCACGATGGCGACGGTGGACCAGAAGACCACCTGCTTATGCCAGAACAAAACCTCGCCGTAATGAAAGAAGGCCAAACTGATCAGTACGGATCCTGCCATCAAGGAGTAGCGGACGGTTGGATTTTCCACGACGGCGTTAGCCCAGACGGCGATGCCGCTGAAGTAAATCAAGAGCGGGACGACGTTAATTTCAAATCCACCGCTGATCGAGAGAAACACGTCCAGAAACCCAATGAACATCAACGCCGTGCCGATCATCATTCCGAAGACGTGCGCCTGCCGTTCGGAGGTGCTTTCATCGTCCGGGCGATGTGGCGGCGGCCAGGACGGACGGGTAGAGGGATCTGGGAGATCGCTGGGAGGTGGCATGTTCAGGCCTTAAAATGTTTGCTGAGGGTGAGGGCTTGTCGTTGGTATGACGAGCCGAGCGCTGTCCCATACACTTGCGATGGGACCGTCAGCATTCGATCATACACTACTTTGAAGAAGGTTTGCCCGTCATGAATCAGGAATGGCACATCGTGCGGGCGAACTTCCAGCACGACCTGCGTGCCGCGCATCGTCCCATCGCCATACCCGAAACCGGGGTCGAAGAAGCCCGCATAGTGCGTGCGTAGCTCACCGCAGGCCGCTTCGTACGCGACCATTTCGGCGGCATACCCGGACGGGACGCGGATTCGTTCCTTGGAGGCCAGGATATAAAACTCTTCCGGCTCTAACAGCAGGCTGTCGTGCCGGTGCCTCTTGAGCGGTTCCCAGAAATCCAAGGCCGCATAGTGACCGATCTT
>CAADGJ010000375.1 GCA_900696505.1 uncultured Nitrosospira sp. | reverse complement strand
ATCGCCGATCTCATCGGCGACGGACTTATCAAGCTCCGTTTCCTCTCCGCGCATTTCCAAATGAACCTGCTTGTTCAGTTTTTGCGAAAGGTCGCGCACCATGCGAGGCAGTTTGGCGAACACTTTTTTGATCGGGAGCATGCGGGTCTTCATGACGGCTAACTGCAGGTCGGTCGTCACCAGGTTGAGTTGCGCGAGTGTTTCGCTCAGCACACGAACCTGCGGATCAGATTCGTGCTGCTGCTCCAATTGGGTGCCGATCTTGATCAACCGGTTGCGCCCAAGGACCAGCTCGCCGACCAGATTCATCACACTGTCGAGGCGTTTCGTTTCCACGCGAATGGTGGCATCTTCTTCCACCGGCTTCGGCTGTTTATCTTGTTTGTGCAGGGCTTGATCGAGGGCGCGTTCGGTAATGGCTTTTGCCTGCAAGAGAATTTCGCCCAGCGGAGTCTTCGGTTCCGGTTGATGCTGTTGCGCCGTAAGGGCATCAAGGACCTGCTCTTTGGAGGCCAGGCCGTCGTTCACCAGAATTTCACCCAGCGTCTGGGGAGCAGCGACCGGAGCGGCCGCGGCAGGTGCCGACGAGGCGGCTTCGACTTTCGGGGGCGCAACGGCTTCCGTCTGTACCGGCGCAGCAGCCGGGGCTGTGTTGCCGTTCAGAATGTCGTCAAGCTTTGCGGCAATCGATGCCGTGGCGACGTGGTTGTCAGTGCCTGATTCCCGAATGTCGGCCATGATCGCCTTGATGACGTCGATGGTTTCGAGAATGATACTGATGATGGCCGGGTTCACGGCCATTTCGCCCTGGCGCAGCTTGTTGAGAATGTTCTCGCCGCGATGGGCCACATCCACCAGATGGTTGAAGCCGAGGAAGCCGGCGGACCCCTTCATGCTATGCATCGCGCGGAAGATCTCGTTCAGGAGATCGGTGTTGTTGGGATCGGATTCCAACGTCACGAAGCGCTGGTCCAACACTTCCAGCATCTCGTTGGACTCAGTCAGAAAGTCATTCAGGATTTCCTGCATTTCATCGCTCATAACCCACCTCAGTTAAAACCGAATTGCTTCAGGATTTCGTCAGCCAAATCCTGATTCATCGATGTATTCTTGGTCGCTTCCAATTGCTTCAGCATTTCGCTGGCCTTGTCCTGCTCTTTTTTTGCCGCCTGCTTTTGATAGGGGCCGAAGACCACCACGAGTTGGAGCAGTTTGTGTTCGACTTCTTGCAGGATGGTGACGAGCTTGTTGACGCTTTGCGCCACCAGATCCTGGAATGACAAGGCCGTCATAATATCGAGCAGCCGCTTGTCGTCCGCGTTGATGGCATTGCCGACGGCTTGCATCTGCTGGAGGAGTGCGGGAGCCGCCTGCGCTTTCTGCATGGCGAGTGTCAGGTCCTTGATCATGCTGCTGATTTTCATGTGATTGTCTTGAATGGCCTCAACCTCGAGCATGACCCGATGAGTTCCCTGCTCGGTCATGGTCTTGAGATTGGTGAGGTGGCTGAGCGCTTGCGGCAGCTGCTCGGTCGAGGTGCTGACCGGCGTGCTGAATTCGGACAACGTCTTCATCGTGGTGTCGATGAAGCGGGCCAATTCTCCGAGTTCCTCATAGAGCTTGGTGTCGGGCGTTTTTTCTTCCTGCTCTGATTCATGCGTCGCTGGTTGCGCCTGGGCCGCCGCGCGTGGTTGTGCCATCGTCCCCCCCACCGGTTAAGAGCCGATTATTTGAAAATCTTGTTGATTTTGTCCTGCATCGTCTCTGCGGTGAACGGCTTGACGACGTAGTTACTCACGCCGGCCTGCACGGCCTCCATGAGATTTTCCTTCTGGGCTTCCGCCGTGACCATCAGGACCGGAATTTTCTTGAGCGATTCATCCGCGCGAATGGCGCGCAGCATGTCGATGCCCATCATGACGGGCATGTTCCAGTCAGACACCACGAAGCCGTACGTATCGGCTTTGAGTTTGGTCAACGCTTCTTGACCGTTTTCCGCCTCTTCCAGGTTGTTGAAACCAAGTTGTTTCAGGATGTTCTTGACGATCCGCCGCATGGTGGACATGTCATCGACAACGAGAATCTTCATATTCGGATCAGCCGGCATGGGTCCTCCTTACTGTTTCTCATGAATGACTGAACGGCCCGCATGAATGGTTTTGAAATGGCCTGCCGCGTCGTGCAGGGTCTCGGAAAATCCGATCATCAAGTATCCCTTGGGGCGAAGGGTGTCGCGCAGATCCGAGACAATCTGCGCCTTGGCTTTTTCGTCGAAATAGATGAGGCAGTTGCGGCAAAAAATGATATCGATGCCGCGGATCAGCTTCAGTCTGGGTCGGTCGTACAAATTGACGTTCATGAACCGCACCATGTCTTTCACCGGTTGCACCAGCGTCTGTTCTTCTTTCTTCCCGGTGAAGTAGCGCGCAAGCATCGCCGGCGGCACCTTGCGCAGCGAATGGGAGGAATAGGTGGCGGTTCGTGCGATGTTCAGAACATTTTCACTGATGTCGGTTGCGAGGATATCGATGGTCCAGCCGTTCAGCGGAGGATAGTCACGCAGCAGCAGCGCCAAGGTATACGGTTCGTCCCCGGTCGAGCAGGCGGCGCTCCGGATGCGCAATTGTTTCGTCTGGGCGTTCGTTTTCATGACTTCCGGAATCATCACCTTCATGAAACTATCGAGCTGGGCTTCATCGCGGAAAAAGTATGTTTCATTCGTGGTGATGACCGTATAGAGCTCGGTGATTTCACGGTCCCGGTAGGCATCGAAGCGCAAAAAGTTGAGATAGCTTTCAAAGGTCTGACAGCGGCAGGCCTTCAGTCGAGGAAGCAAGCGGCTTTCAAGCAGATACGTCTTGTTGTCTTGAAAGTGAATGCCGGTCATCTCATAGATGAGATCCCGGAGCTGCTTGAATGTGTCCGGGCTTAGCTTCGGGGCGGGCATTTCCGTTTTGCGCACCGCGTTTGACTCGGCCATCCCTTACCTCGTGTGATCCGCTAAAGGTGAGCTCAATCAACGGACATCCCGGGAGTCCGCGCTGCTCACGTGTTGTCGTCTCTGCAGCTGCTCTCCAACGAGAGTTCAGTGCTGCTGGGTCCGGCTGTGCATCCACTCGTGAATGTCGCGTCGGAGGAACCGCCAGTGCTTTCCGATTTTGGAAGCCGGCAATTCTCCGAGACGGGCGAGTTTATACACCGTGGATTTGGGTACACGCAGAAACCGCGCGACGTCCGACACGGTGAGAATCTCGCCTTCCGAAGGCGATACACTGTCGAAGTTGACGTTGGTTGTGGGCGCAATAGCGTTGTTCATAACGGATATGGTATCGGTGGGCGCCATCTCAAACTTTAGTTGCCCGTTCTTGGACGATGGGGTTTAATAAGGCACAGGCTGGAGTCGCAGGGAGATGTTCTCCCTATGGGCCTATTCCGCTCAGGTTCCTAGGCCGAAGGACCGACAACAGACATCGGCGAACACACACACAGCTGAGAGAGAGTTGCGGATGGCCACCATCGTATCGATAGGATCAGGGAAGGGCGGTGTAGGAAAGAGCGTCATTGCCGCCAATTTGGCCATGTTATTGGCTAAACGGGGCAAGCGCGTTGTGCTGGCGGATCTCGATGTCGGCGGTGCCGACGCGCACATTCTGTTCGGTTTGCTGAACCCTCCCCGCACCCTGACCGACTTTGTTGAACGGCGGGTGGAGCGCTTGGAGGAGGTGCTTCAGCCTATTTCGGCCCATCCTTTCCTGCAACTCCTGCCCGGTACCGGGGATACGTTAGCCACCGCCAACCTCCCGTATGCCAAGAAAAAACGCCTGATTCGCCACTTTTCCCAGTTGCAGGCTGATGTCATCATCGTCGATATCGGCGCCGGAACCAGTTATCATGCGCTCGATTTTTTTCTCATGGCCGACTGCTATCTCACGGTGGCGACACCAGATCCGACCTCGGTCCTTGATCTCTACCGGTTCATTAAGCTGGCCGCCATTCGACGTGTATTAT
>CAADGJ010000374.1 GCA_900696505.1 uncultured Nitrosospira sp. | reverse complement strand
TCACGCATGAACAAAGAAGAGTTTCGCCGCTGCAATTTTACGGTGGGGCAAGCCGTTTCGTTTGCCGTCACCCACTTCCGCATCCTGCCGCAAGAAGGCGCTGAGGCGTCGAGCGAGGCCAAGCCCGCCAGCCCCATCACGGGACCGCTGACGCCATAAGCGACGCGGTGGGCATCACGAGCCTCACCACATGGCCAGGATAGTAAGCGTCTGAGGAAACGGTCTGAATCTATTCCTGAGGCGGTGAAGAAGGCTTCAAGCCTTACCCCTCGAAGAATGAACAAATATCTGCGGCGTCTAAATTGCTCCGCAGCCTGTATCTGATTCGGACGCTACCGTTTCGCATGTCTAGAAGTCTTACTCTCATTCAGCACCATCACAATGCTGGTGAATCAGGCAAGCATCGGAACGCAGCGGAAAGGTGTTTCTAGGAAGTCAGGAGACCCAGAATGCTGCTCCGCGTTGTGCTCTTTCAGGCAACGGATAACTCATGGTCAATACCCTCCCAATTCCCGCTGCAGTTTCTTTTCTTCTTTCTCCGAGACGCTGTAGGCTGAATACCAGAATCCGCACTGAAGCCGAGAAATCAGCAACAAATCCTCAAGTGAATAAGCTTCACCGCACTGGGCATTGTAGTAACGACAAATATCGATATGCCACTCTGTGGCACCTGCCGCGCGAATATCGCCTAAAAGAGGCTCAAAGGTTTCAACCAGATATCTGATCCTGTCAGCATTGGGAACTGAAGAAGGAACTTCATACGATGCGGACCCATAGGGAACAGGTTGCCCTCGGTAACGTCCTATCGTTCCGATAACGCCAGGGTCATGTTGCTTCGTGAATTGGAACGGAACTCGACTAGGATGAAATTCTTCACCGTCGATTTTAAATGATATACACCAGGGCATATAACCTCACGAGGCCGTTGCGGTTGCGATAAATCGACTACTCAGGATGAAACTGTATCCGATAGCTCGTCACTCCAATATGTCCATTCCTACGAATTTCCAAAATAGTCTGTCCTTTGGGCAATAAGGCATTCCCTATGTCGTTCGGGATCAGCCATGGTCTTTATCAGTGAAACCGTTCCGCTTTGCTACGCGCGTTAGGCTTTCTGTCGATACAGGTATAGCAACCCTGCTCCGCGAAACGGCACCGCCAGCAATCGTTCTCCGCCGCCCTCGATCCGCTCGGAACGTGGGCTTGCTTGAGGTTGCTCCAGGTCAACCCATTCTGCAACGAATACCCCCGCAGCGCCGGCCAGATTGATGATCACCGGTCGAGTAGACTTCCCGTCGCCTGATTCAACCGTTACGCCGCTGGCAGGAATGTAGATCAAATACTCGCGCCCCTGCTCAGCGAGGCAGTACCCGCTCGAAGCCAGCTCGCTTTGCGGGGTCACACGCTTTAAGTTCAGCCTGTCCGCCCAGCGGCGGGCCTGCCCCATCGCCACTCGCGCGCGCTCATGCTGCGGTTCGTTTAGCACCGGCTCGCCGATGGTTAACTCATGGACCGCGTCAAAGGGATCCATGTAGATGGGGTTATACCCCCGCATGAAACTTTCCCAGACGTATTCCTGATCACCGCCGATACCGTGGATATGATCCGTATCCAACACCTGCACGTGGAGTCCATCCGTGGCCGGGGGATTTCGCGCATATTTGGTATACCCGCCGGGAGAAATCCAGTCGGCCTCGCTCTCGAACAGGGTGCGATTGTCGCCGCCGCCAAACTCTCCGAGTTGAAAGAAAGTCATGCCGACCGGATGCGCCATGAAGCCTCGCTCACGCTCATAGCGCTTGATGAAGCGAATGAAATGGTATTGCCAGCCGACCGACTCGGGCGTAGCCTCGTTCACCACCTCATACAAGACATTGTCCAGATCGTGCAGCGTCTCCAACACCTGCCGCACATAGGCTTCTTGAATCTGGAGCACTGGAACTCCTGGCGATCGATGAACCTCCAATCCCAGTCCGTCGCCGTTGGCGTCACCGTCGATGCCGTTCACATTGTTCTGGTCGTTCAGGGGATGTGCCTTCCACCCTCCCGGCGTCACGACGCTGAAGCCTTGAAAGAACATCACCGAGACATAGATGCCACGCTGCCCCGCCTGCTTCACCCTTGCTCGAAGCCGTTCGAAGTAGGCCGGATTGAAGCGGGACAGATCCAATCGTAGGCCACCATCCAGAGCAAGGCCCGGCCCGGTCCGCAGATACGGAAGCGGGGCGATATCCTTTTCATTAGGCGGAGGATTCATGAGCCACCCGCCGTCCGAATGGATCGATTCAGTGACCCACAAGCGCATGAAATTGTGATGCAGCGCCGTCAGACGATCGAGATAGGCCGGATAGTCGAATACCTGCGTGACGTCCTGAAAGTTTTCCCAGGTATGGGATCCGGTGAGGTAAACGATCCGGTTGTCAGCATCGGCAAAATATCGTGGATTGTCGGGAGACTGTCGCAAGGGTCCGTGTGCGTGCGACGCGTGAGGAGTATCCCCGGCCCAACACTCTACTTGGCCGGCGCCGCATAACAGCAGGACAGTCACGAGACATTGCCACAGGTTGGAATACCGCACCATCGCCCTCCGTCGAGATCACACACG
>CAADGJ010000373.1 GCA_900696505.1 uncultured Nitrosospira sp. | reverse complement strand
TCGGGGACGAACTTTCAGCTGGGTGCCGAATTGCTGCAGGATGCGGCCCGCCGCAACAAGATGCCTCGCGCCAAGCGCATCTGGTTCATGAATGCCTATCAGTCGTATGTGTTCAATCACATTGTGGCGAAGCGAATCGACAGTATTGACCGGGTGCTGCTCGGTGATTGGGCCATGAAGTCCGACAACGGCGCCTGCTTTCCTGTGGAGCAGCCGGAGGTCGAGCAGCTGCGGGCGGATCGATTCGAAATCAGCCCGACGGGACCACTCTTCGGTTCGCGCGCACCCTGGGCTACCGGTGAGCCGGGCGAGATTGAGCGAGCGGTCATCGCTGAACTGGGAACCACGCCGGAAGTGCTCTCGAAAGCCGGAGCCGAGTGCGGATTTCGCGGTGAACGGCGAGCCCTGCGCGTGCGTCTCAATGATCTGGTCTGGTCGCTGGAGGGGTCGGTGCTGACCCTCTCGTTCTGGCTTCCCCCCGGTTCCTATGCCACGAGCGTGCTACGAGAGATCGTGAAGACAAATGCGTAGTGCGGGCCATCCTTCCTGACTAATGGTAGAATCATGGTACGCGGTTGTCACGCAGGGTCGATACCGCTGCCACTGCCGGAGAGCGTTCAGGACATCCGTCATGACTGCACTGCAGGAAACGGTATTTCTCCAAGGCCACATCATCGATTCGTTGATCCTGGCCAAGGTGCTGGACACGATCCTCATGATGGGCGGCACGTTCGATTTGCAGGATGTGAACATTGGGGCGACGAGAGATGCGCCCTCGCAGGCGCGGATTGTCGTGCGCGCCCATTCCAGCCGACTGTTGGCCGAGATTCTCCAAGCCATTCAACCCCACGGCGCCGCGGTTGAACGGGACACCGAGTGCCGTTTCGAGCCGGCTCCGGCGGCGGGGATATTCCCGGACGAGTTCTATGCCACGACCCATTTGCCGACCCAGATACGGCTTGATGGTGACTGGGTCGAAGTCGAAGGCATGGAGATGGATCTCGGCATTTGTGTCGACCCGGCAAAGGCTCGGGCCAGAACGCTGCCCATGGGATCGGTGAAAGCCGGGGACTTGATCGTGACGGGGAGAGAAGGTATCAGGGTGACGCCGCTGGCCCGCCCCCGCGAACGGGATGTCTTCGGGTTCATGGAATCTGTGGTGTCCTCAGAGCGGCCGCATCAGCCGGTCATCGCCGATATCGCGCAACGCATGCTGAAATTACGCGCCGGCTATCGGCAGGGGCAGACCGGCACCAAGGTGCTGCTTGCGGGCGGACCGGCAATTGTCCATGCCGGAGGCCGGGAAGCGCTGACCTGGTTGATCGAAGCCGGATTTATCCATGTCTTGTTCTGCGGCAATGCGTTGGCCGCGCACGATATGGAAGCCGCGTTATACGGCACGTCTCTCGGATATGGATTGACTGCTGGACGTTCCGTTCCGCATGGACATGAGCATCATTTGCGGACGATCAACCGGATTCGCGCGATCGGCAGTATCCATGAAGCGGTGCGTTCCGGTGTGATTAGGGAAGGCATCATGGCCGCCTGCGTGCGCCACGACGTCAACATGGTAATGGCCGGCACGATTCGAGACGACGGACCATTGCCTGGCGTGGTGACAGATTCCATGCAGGCTCAGGGGGCGATGCGCGCGGAAGTGCAAGGCGTCGGCCTGGCGCTGTTGGTGGCTTCCACGTTGCACGCGATTGCGACCGGCAATTTGTTGCCCGCCTCCGTCCCTACCGTGTGTGTCGATGTTAATCCTTCCGTGCCGACAAAACTGGCGGACCGGGGCAGTTTTCAAGCCGTCGGTCTCGTGATGGACGCCGCCTCGTTCCTCAAAGAGCTGGCGCGTGAACTGGGGTGGCGTCTATGAGCCGGCTGCTGGTGTGTCCGCCCGAATATTTCCAAATCGATTACGAAATCAATCCCTGGATGCGACGCGAGAATGCGGTGGTTCCTTCGCGCGCGGTGAGCCAATGGCAGACGCTGATGCACGTCCTGGAGCAGGATGTGGGAGTGGGCGTCGAGCGAATGCAGCCGGTTCCCGGCCTGCCGGATCTCGTCTTTACGGCTAATGCCGGGGTAGTGGCGGGTCGCCGGGTTGTGATCAGCCGGTTTCGTTATCCCGAACGCCGGCGTGAAGAGGTGTACTTCGCGCAATGGTTCCGCGAGCATGGGTATGAGGTGTTGACGCTCGAAGAATCGCTCTATTTTGAAGGCGCCGGCGATCTCTTGGGATTTCCGGACACATGGTTCGGCGGATATCGCCAGCGATCGGACATCCGCTCGTTTCCGAAGCTGAGCGAAATCTTTCAGCGTGAGATCATTCCGCTCGAACTCATCGACGGCCGGTTCTACCACCTGGATACCTGCTTTTGTCCGCTCAGCGGCGGAGAGTTGTTGTACTTTCCTTCCGCCTTCGATGCCTATGGCCTGGCCGCGATCGCGCAACGGATCCCTGAGGAACAGCGGCTTGTCGTACCGGAAGACGAAGCGATTCGGTTTGCCTGCAATGCGGTCTGCGTCGGCAAGCGTATCGTCATTCCGGCCGGCTGTCCCCGCACGATGCGGCTT
>CAADGJ010000372.1 GCA_900696505.1 uncultured Nitrosospira sp. | reverse complement strand
GGACCGGCCACGACGAGCGAATCACCTTTCGTCAGTGCGAGATCCATAGTGCGTCGTGAAGACCCTAGGTCAGCCGTGACTTGCCGGCGATCCGGAGTGGTGAGCAACACCACGGTATTTTGATCACCGGTTGTCCGGTTGCGGACTTGTTTGGCCGCCTTGATCGTGCCTTTGATCACGTTTCCACCGTACGCATCCGAGCCGGTTTCCGGTATGCCGTACATGGGGTCCCGCTGTGCATAGAACCAGGGATCTCCGGCATAGGGCGTGGCCGGGACATTCTGGTCAGTGCGGTAGGGCCGATGATGCCGCAAGGATGGATGAGCGGCATCTGCCATGGTGGCCGTATTCTCGTTGGAGGCTTGGATGACGGACGTGGAATCAGCACGGGAATATCCCGGACTGTCATAAAAATCGTAGTACCAGTCGTCGAGTTTGTAGCGGTCGTCATAGAAGCCGCCGGTGATATCTGCATTGTGGACTCGCCCATCGCTCTGCCCCTGCAGGCCCGCTTCTCTCTGTTCACGTGCCTGGTCCGCATAGACCCCTGTGGCGCTCATGATTCCTAGTCCGAGCATGGCGGCGAACAGCCGGATGTGCCTGTTCTGTTTCGGCATGGTGTGCCTCCTTCAAGATTATGGATGCAAAAGTTCTCCGCTGATCCTGTCTATTTGCCCGCTGCGCCGGAGTTTCCTGCGCCGTCGGACCTGAACATCAAGGTCGTGCCGGGTGTCCCCTCGCGCGACTCTTGAGACTTGGGTTGTGATTTGGCATCGGTTGTGTCTTCGGCATTGCTCTTGCCTGATGACCGCCGTTTCTTGATGACCTTATCTTTGGACGCCTTCGCCGCAGATTTGTCCGATGCGTCGTCTTCCACCTTCGGCGTCTTCTCCATGGATTCCTTTTCAGCGGCTCCACCCGGCACTGCAAAAATGACAGTCGCTCCCATCACCATCACTGCGATCGTGAGGCCTCGCCACATATTCATACTTCCCCCTTTCACTCCGGCAGACCGAACGCATGCGCAATAGAAATCGAACCGCGCACTCATGTCTGCTCACTGAGAGACGGTGGTGTGCGACTCCATCGCTTCTTTGAAGCGCTCGAGATCACGGGCGATCTTCTGCCCTGGCTCCTGTCCAAACAGATCTGCGACGGCGGCACCGATGGCGCCGGCAGGCGGATCATATTGCAGTGTGACAGTTACCCGGGTCTGGCGTTCATCGTTCAACGGATTGAACCGAACCGACCCCGCGTGTTCGACCGTTGCGCCATCGAGGGTTTTCCATCCGATGCGCTCGTTTTCGACCTCATTGATGATTTCCGCATCCCATTCCACGGTAGGAGCGCCGGGCAGGGTGTTGATGACCCAATGTGATCTGCGATCGTCCAGAGGTTCGACCGTGCGGACCTGACTCATGATGGTGGGAAGATTGTCGAGTTGCCGCCAGAAGGCGTAGAGCTCCTTGGCAGATCGTTGGATCGTGATGGAGCGCTCAATTTTAATGGCCCGGTCGCTATGTACTTTGGCGCGTCCTATCGATGATGTATCCGTCTGGTCATGCGTGTTCATCCCGAGCATGTGATACCCGGCACAGTGGCCGGTGACGGAGCGCTGCACGAGTGCGAGGCCGAGGAGGGCTTTGAGCGCGCTCAGGCCGGAAAACGGACCTCTCAGGCTGTGTAGCAGCAGGCCGCCCCCGACGAGGCCGGAGATCAACCGTTCCTTGTCACCCACGTTCTGGTCGGTCTCATCTTGTCGGCCATGCGGCCTTGTCTCTATCCGGCCGCCGCCGTTCCTGTCCTGTTCTGACTTGTGACGGCGCTCAGGTGGCGCTGTTCTGACTCCCCCGCGCATGTGTGCCATGTGATCCTCCAAATCATTCTTGTAAGACACCAGACGGATGCCTGTATGACATTCTTCAACACAACACCGGTGCAAATGCGGGACCACAGCAGGGTCTTCTCATGGAACTTATGAAACGTGTGGACTGTGCTTTCTGGCAGCGTTGTTTGAAAGATCTTCACGAGTGATGCCCAACGCAGGTCGAGACAGGGTACGGACCGATTGTCTGAGCAAGGACAACTTGTCTCAGTCGCGTGGCTCACTGGAGCAATCTGCTCAGCGCCCACGCGGTGCGGCGCGTTCAGTTGCCGGCTTAGGCGGGGCAGAATGTTTGGCGTTGTTATTCGCCAGCTCCTGTCTGCTCGCAGCGAAGTGGGCTGCTTCTTCCCACAAGGCGATTCCACCCAGCAGTCCATTCAGGTTCGAGACGACGGTGACATTGCCAGGGACCCGCCCGATATCCACCTGCACGGCATTGCCACCACCGATGTAGAGACGGTCGTAGTGAAACATTTTTTCAAGCTTGGCGATGACCTTCAGCAAGCGATTGTTCCACAATTTTTTGCCGATGCGTTCGAGCTCGGATCCACGCAGCCGATTCTTTCCGACTTCCAAATTCGGGACGAGGCGGCCATCGATGAACAAGGAGGACCCGACGCCCGTTCCCAAAGTTAAAACCAGCTCAACTCCCTTTCCGGAAATCGCGCCATACCCCTGCACGTCAGCATCGTTGGCCGCTCGAACGGGTTTCTTGCGCAGGGTTTTGCCGAGCGCGGCGATGAGATTGAAGTGTTTCCAGGAAGGGTCGAGGTTCACCGCGTCAAGGATGACGCCGTTTCTGATGGTGCCGGGGAATCCGACGCTGACCCGATGGAAACGCCCGGACAGTTTGGCGAGACGATGAATGGTCTTCAGCACGCTGGGCGGAGTTTTTCGTTTCGGAGTCGGGAGCCGCAACCGTTCCCCAATGGGCTCTCCGACTTCATTGACGATCATGGATTTAATGCCTGTGCCCCCGATATCGACGACGAGCGTTTTGATGGGTTCGTGGTGTGGAACCTGTGGCTCGGCCGATCCGTTCTGAGAGACAACTTTCTGCGCAGCAGGTGTGTGGTTCTTCGTACGGGATGCTTGTTGCTTAGCCATAGTGCCGAATGGGCAGTGCTCCCTGTAAAAGTTGGAAGGCTTCCTCCGTGCGTGCTGAGGACATCATGGTCGAAGACTCATGACGGCGAAGCTGGTGGTTTCCCTAGAAAGACCAGCGACCAGCGCTAGGGCGATTGCCGGTCCGTGGCGGCTCCCAAAGAAGCGAGGAGCTCTTCAACCTGGGCAGGGTCGCCGTCGGTCTTCACGCTGATGAGAATTTGTCCCTGGTGGACCGCATCCGCATAATGTTTGGCGGCCGTTTCAGGCACGTTGATACTGATCAGCGCGCCAACGAGTCCTCCGGCGACTGCGCCGAGTCCGCTGGCTGCCACGATGGATGCACCCGTTGCGCCCAGAAGCCCGATGAGTGAGCCGCCGGCCAGCAATGGTGCCAGGCCGGGAATGGCAACCACGCCGGTCGTGGTCAACAGACCTGCCAGTCCGCCGAGAATGCCTCCGCCGACCATCCCGGTCGTCGCGTCCTGTGCTGTAGGCGAGGGACTCTCCTCGTCGGATAACCGTTCTTCAGCTTGGCGCATCGCGAGCCCGATCTGATCATCGGAGATGCCACGAGCCCGCAGAGCTTCCAGCGCTTCTCGCACCGCGCCCATGTTCGGCAGCAGTCCGATCACGATATGGTCTCTTGCCCCGGCCATCTGATGTTGGGAGGTCCTTGTCGTCATGGGCTCATCCTCCTTACCGGCTCCGGCGAACTCGCGGTGTACTGATCGTCGTCCATAGGCGCGTAGTGGCGTGGCAGCTCAAAAAACACGTCCGAGATGGGACCGAACTTGACGTGACGATACTCCACCATCCAGTCGCCATTTTTCTTGGCCAGTTTCAGCGGGAAATTGATGTCTGTCGCAATCCATTGGTAATAACTTTCTCTTCCGCCTCCAGGCGTGATGGTCAGGACCTCATACAAGACAGTCGGATGGCCGTCCAAGATCTGGACGCCGATCGTTTCCCGCGAGATTTCATGATCAAGCGTCGTCGCCAGGTGAAGGGCATAATCGCGATCGTACGAGACGGTTTTGTAATGATGGGTCACCGGCAACAGATGCCACACCTGATTTCGATCCAGTCTGACGATCGTGATGCTCACTGGCCCTCGCTCGTTGTGCTCCAGTCGCCACATGCCGTCATGATAGAAAATCCGCGCTCGATTAAATCCGCGATCGGTGTGTGTCACCCGATCGGCCGTGAACTCGAGTGCCCAGGACGAACAGGGGAACCAGATAACCGTCACGATCACTGATGCGCAACAAGCCAGCCATGTCTTCATGACCGCTCCCTTCATGAACGGTGGAAGGAGTGAGCCTCTAGTCATGCGTATCACGGCGGTTACTCCATCGGTCCGAGGAGAACCCCCTGTTTCTGCCGTGCAAGACGCTGGACTCTCTAGGAAAGGGAACTGTGCGTCACCTTGGTGGAGCGGGGGGAATGGGCTTCGGCGCGGGAGCAGGGATTGGCGCGGGCGGCAGCGGTTTAGGGGAAGGGCCGGGGATGGGAGCCGGCGGAATGGGTTCTGGCTTTTGGAACGGCTGGGCAAAGATAGAGAAGGGGACTATCACCATAGAAAACATCACCATACAGCAGAGGACGCTGAGGAGGATGGACCATGGTGCTGTGCGTGCCAGTGCACACCTCTTCTTCTGAGGGGGCTGAGCGGGGGCAGAGAAGGTGTGTTCGACGTCTGAACGAGCGGTGCCACGCATCATAAGCAACCACCCAAAGACCAGGGTTTCATCCAGGTGTCGGGCGATTGTCCGCGAGCGTAGGCTATGACTCTCATGTGCATTGGACCATCACCTTGCTATGGATAATAACCACCATGACACAGGCCCGTATTCTCATCGTCGATAGCAACGTAGGCGCTGCGACTGATTTACGAGATATGTTGTCCGTCGACGGATATGAGGTTTCCGCCGTTCGCGACCCGAAGGACGCCGGCGGCTACCTCGAACGGATCCCCGTCGATCTCATTCTCACTGACCTTCCTCCTGAAACGGAGGAGCTGACCTGCCTGCGTCAATTGCGCGGACTCTGTCCCACCACCCCGATCGTGCTCATGACCGCTCATGGTTCACTACGGACCGCGGTAGAAGGTCTCAAAGCCGGCGCCTTTGACTATATGAGTAAGCCGTTCACGGCCGAGGAGGTCCGTTCTGTCGCTCGACGTGCGGTCGAACATACTCATATGCGGGCCGAGCAGGCTGCATCGGGCGAAGCCGCTCCTGACGACACGTCTCCCTTCGCCAGCCTTGTCGGCAGCAGCCCCGCCATGGTGCAGGTCTACAAAGCGATCGCCCGGGTGGCGCAAACGGATAGCTCCGTGTTGCTACAGGGCGAAAGCGGCACCGGGAAGGAACTGATCGCCCGGGCCATCCATGCGAGCGGACCTCGAAGCTCCGGGCCGTTCGTGACCGTTGATGGAGGAGCGTTGGCCGACAGTTTGCTGGAGTCAGAGCTGTTCGGCCACGAACGTGGCTCCTTTACCGGGGCGATCTCTTCCCGAAAGGGGCTGCTGGAGCAAGCCCATTCCGGAACCTGTTTCCTCGACGAGGTGGCCGACCTGTCGCCGGCATTACAAGGCAAGTTGCTGCGCGTCCTCCAGGAGAAGGAAATTCGCCGTGTCGGAAGCACCGCCACGACGGCGTTAGATGTCCGAATCATTGCGGCCTCTAAGCTTCCACTGGAGCCTCTCGTACGGGCGGGCACATTCCGAGAGGATCTCTATTACCGAATGAATGTCGTGACGATCGACATCCCGCCATTGCGAGAGCGTCTTGACGACCTACCATTGTTGGCCAAACGCTTTTTGCGCCTGTACGGGTCGATGAAAATGCCACCCGTCACGGAATTGTCGGCTGAGGCGCTGGCCCTGCTCCGCCGCTACTGGTGGCCCGGCAACGTCCGGGAACTCGAACACGCGATCGAGCGAGCCGTCACGTTGAGCCCCTATTCCGTCATCTGCCCCGAAGACCTTCCTCCGGCGGTCAAAGACGCGCAGCCTGAAGGGTTGGCACGCGCGCAAGGGTGGGTCACCCTCGAAGATCTCGAGCGAAACCACATTCTTCAAGTGTTGGATTCCCATGCGCGGGATCTGGGACGGTCCGCCACGATTCTTGGTATTCATCGGAAAACACTGCTGCGGAAACTTCGCCATTACGGCCTCGCAGCCGGTTATGGAGTCGCGTGACGGACTTGTCCCAGACCACAGCGCCGTGCGCTTTATTTCCCTTTGGGCGGAATGGCCACGTCAATGACTTTATTGTCGCCATCGATCAGCAGCACGACCGCATCTCCTTTGTGGAGTGTCGCGATTTTTGACTGGAGGATGTCTCTAACTTCGTACGGCTTATCCGTGCCGCCGGGAGTGCGAATCGTAATGTGATTCGACTGCAAGGGAGACGTGACGGTTCCTTCAACCTGTTGATGCTGGCCTTTAATCGGTTGAGAATGCGCTCCCGCGAGTTGGGCCGCCTGTTGGCGGGACAGGCTGACGTCGGCAATCTGATTCGTCTCGTCGATCAGAAAAACCGCCGTGGCTCCGCGGGGGATGGCCGCGACTTTACTCCGCGCCTGAGAGCGGATGTTGAACGATTGTTCTTTGCCCCCCGACCTTATGACAGCCGTTTCATGCCCGGTCGGAAGAGTCTGCGAAAGTTCCCCACGGATGATCGTGTGGGCGCTCGTGCCTCCGTCTAGAGGATGATAGTCGACCAGAAGATTTTGTTCGTTCAGGACGACGATGAGGTCATCGCCTTCGGATACTTTCGGGAACCCTTTCTGTTGTGCCTGCTTCAGGGGGAGAAAGCGCGGTTGAACTTCACCGATGTCGACTTTGATCTGATCCGAGGTGACGGCAAGTACTGTTGCCAAGACAGTGCGATTTCCTTTGAGTAATGTTTGTGCATCCTCACGAAGCTGTGAGGTATCACCTGTTTTGGTTTCTTCGGCGGCATGGGCGGACGTCGTGGCAACCGGTACACCGCTGAGTATCATGGAAATACCGACAGCGGTTGCCAAATGAAGGCCCTGATGCGGCAGAAAGCGAATCATGTGTACGGTCATGGTGACTCCTTCGTATGTCGTTCACTGCAGGTCGGCCGATGATGCCGTAGTTAGCAAAAGACGGACCGTTGCCGTGCTGGAAACGGACGCTGGTCAAAAAATGCAGTGGAGGCGAGGTTTCTGGTGTTTTGCCTGTCAGCAATTGGGCGGTGCACAATGGCCGGGAGAGACAATCTGTCCTTTGGAGGACAGGCCATCCGCGATTGCGGTTGTGCCGGGCTCGGGGGGTGATAAGGAAATCTGCAATGATCGCTCAGACTCAGGGGGAGGCATGGGGTATGGGTATTGCTGTGTTTGCTGGAAGTGACCCTATGACGCAGACCGGGTCAAAACCGCCGGTGAAGGAACCAGGGCCACAGCACCCTCCGGAGAAAGAACCGCCGGACGATCCTCCACCGCACAAAGATCCGCCGGTTGATGATCCGCCGATGCAAGCGTCGGCTGAGGGGAAACTCACCACTTACGCTGGAGGTGTTGCAATGACGACCCTACTGGTTGCCGTCGTGCTGATAGGCATGATCCTCACAGGTCTCTATGCGTTCGGAACGTTCAGCACACCCTATACCGAAGCGTTTCGCTTCGGGTTTTATCTGCTCATCGCTCTAGCGCTGGTTGCTGTGGTGCTGGTGGTGGGACGGCAGCCGTTTGAGGGCTATGATCCCACCCCGAATAGTCCATGATTGACTGCGCCTGGATGAGCCGGCGGGAGAGGAAGGATAAGCAGGGCGCCGATGTTGCTCACCGGCGCCCGGAATAAATGGGAGGTATTGTCGTCTAACGTAAGAGTCCGATTCCGTTGACCCGCCGGCGTGCGCCTCCCCGTCGCCACTCTTCCGCATCTTCGCCACCGCGGGTACGATTCTGCGCAATCAGCTGATCCACAATTTCTCCGCAGGCGAAACAGCGCCAGGCCGCGACATCCTGATTCATGAGTCCTCCGCCCCAATCCTGAAGCGCAACGGGAAACATCAAGTTGCTGCATCGATGACAATTCATAGTAGGCCTCCTTTCCACGCAAGATCTGTTCTGTTTGGTATCGACTCCCATCCTAGAAATCAGATGACGGGCGGAGCACTAGGAGACTCCCTGGTTTCACTGGGTCATAGGGAAGAACGGCTCCGGCCCAGGGGTCTGCCTAGTAGGACAACCGTTCCGGTCCTGTGCAGATTGTTTCAAACAGAACCGCGAGCGTATGCGGCGATTTGGCCCCTATGACGAGGTGACACTGTGAGACGAAAAACAACACGGACGGCGGGAAAAGCTGTATCGCACCTGGTTTCGGTTGGAGTGGTGCTGGCTATGTCTGTGGCATATGTCTATGCCGATCGGGACGGAAAGGAACCGCGGCACACAGTGAATCCGGCCATTGAGAAGACCAAGGAAAAGGGATTCGAAGGTGTGGATTTCTCGTACGACCTCTTTGGCGGACCTTCCGGGCAATCAACCGCACGCCTGGCTCAAGAGGCCATGAAGAAGGATCAGGAAGAGAAACCCAAGGTCATGGCCCAACAGGCGAGACTCTTACAGGACCGTTATCGACTGGAGTGTAAAACACATTCCACCATACGCATGACAAAAGGAAAGCCACAACCGATCGGCCCCACCGTCCAACTCAAGAATGGCCTCACGTGGGAATCCCTGTCCCAGATGGAACCGGAAGAAATCCGAAAGCAAAAGGCGTTTCCCGCCGGTTTCATGCGATTGCCTCACGTGAAGCACGAGGTGGGAGGCATGGTGTTTCCCGAGGAACAGATCCATCAGTTCCCTAGGCTGGAGCGGTTCGATGTCGATTTCGATCTGCCTGCTTGCTTTCTGCCGGAGTTTCCGCCGCCGATTTTTCTTACCACCCATCCTGAATTAGGTGATGTGTCGCAGGGCGAAGTCTTGAGCGTGGAGAATTTTGATCGCCTGTTTCG
>CAADGJ010000371.1 GCA_900696505.1 uncultured Nitrosospira sp. | reverse complement strand
GTCCCCGCCCGATCGGCAATCCAATGCAGAATCACTCGAGGGTCCGGTTGCGAGCTGGGATTCGCCTGAATGAGCTGCCGGTCGCCGGAATACACGTCAACTTTGTAGACATCCGGAGCATTAGGGTGTTCCAGATCGAGCGCGAGAAGGATATGTTTTGGATCGCCGGGAATTGTGCCGACCAGCCGATCCTGAAATTGAGGAAAATGCTTTTTCCCGAAAATAGACGGAAAGGAACTCTGCTTGAATAGATTGGGCGTCTGCTCCGTGCCGTCACGATTGACGGCCATCAGTCGAGTTTCGATGGAATCGATCCCATCCCGCGTGGCGGCGAACCGGATGCTCACCAGCAGCCGCTCGTCATTGACCCAGCGAAACCACGTGATGATGTATTCGCGATTGTCCGTCGAGACGACGCGGTGCACGTCTTGTCCCGTCACGGCTTGAGTATCGAGAAACGTCTGCCCTTCATGGTTCCGGAGCACCGCCAGGTGCCGGCCGGAAGGGGACAGTTGAATCGATTCAATTCGGGGCAGTGAGGCAAAGGCCGCGGTAGGCAGAGGAGCGGAGCCGGGCTCGGCGTAGACCGGTACCATGCTCCAGACAAGTAGCAGAACAGTGACAAGTCCGTAGATGGCCGGCACGGTCTATCCCTACAGTTACCAGGACATGCCTATCCGGGGTCATACCCGACGAATCCAGTTATCACATGTTCGGGAGACGGCCGTCCATCCCATTTTTTACCCAAACGGACGCACCCACAGCTTCCTGACGCCACACTGAAGACATCGCCGCAGCCACGATGCGGGCGCTCACCTGACGATGAGCCCCGCATCGGCAACTGCACGGCGACTTAAAATTTATACTCGACTCCTCCGAAGGCACTGATCCCGAATCCCGGGTTGGCGAACCGATTCAGTGAATCGTTGACGACAACCGCACCGGCATAGGTCTTGTTCGTGAGGTTCCGTCCCTCGGCGAACAATGTCCAATGCTCATCGATATTCCATCCTGACCGCAGATTGATCAGCGCATAGGAAGGATTCTTGATCGTGTTGTTGTAATCCGTATAGAAGCCGGACAACGACCATTCGACGTTTGGCGCGATCCACCAACCAGACGGATGATCGTACCGCGCTTCCACATTCACGCTATGCTCCGGCGCGCCGGCCACCGTGTTGCCATCTTTAGCAATCAACACATTGGGGCCGCCGATTCCTCCACCCCGAACATCGTCCGTAAACTTGAACCGCGACCAGGTGTAGGCCACTCGCGTCTGCAGGCTGTCTTCTCTGCCTGCCCCGCCCGGTGCGAAGAGGCCTTTCTTCAGCACCATGGCGCCGCCCGCTTCCACGCCCGTGTGCCTGGTCCCATTCGCATTTTGAAAGGTGCCGGTGTTGTTGATGTTCGACGCGAGAATTTCCTTCTGCATCTCGAGGTTGTACACCGTCACATCCCAGCTATACCGCCGGTCCGCCGATGTTCCGCGATGACCGAGTTCCAATTGCCAGGCACGCTGCGCATCCAGATTCAAAAACCCGGTATTGGCTGATCCATTTGCATTGATCGCCGAGAGCAGCTCGACGTTGAGCGGCGCTTCATACGACCGGCTGGCATTGAAATAGAGCTGCGAGGTCGGCGTCGTGCGATAGACGAACCCGAGCTTCGGACTGATCGCCCCGAAATGTTGCAAGGGCTTCTGCGTGCCCGTCGGCACAGACGGCGTCGCCGGGTTGAAGGGATTGCCCGCCGGCCCGAAGTTATCGACCGTCGCCTCACGCCCCGTATAGTCCCATCGACCGCCGATCACGATCGTGAAGTCCTTCGTGGCATCGAAGGCATCTTCGGCATAGGCGCCGAAGTAGGTAGTCTTCGCGGTATAGTTCTGCGTCATGGCTCCGATGTTGCCATTGATATTGACGAACCGCTGCTGTCGCTGATTCCCGTACCGTGGCTGAAAACCGGCAACAAAGGAGTTGTTCTTTCCGAATAGCGAATTGGAGTTCACGTAGCGGAACTCTCCGCCGACATTGTTATTTTCCTGCCGAATCGTTTGGAAGATCGGATGGTCGACGAATTGGTTCGAGAAATAGGGGATGATTTCGAAGAACTGATTCGGCGCGAACTCGTTATGGTACGCGATGCCGATTCGCTGCAGCGTGTAGTATCGGCCCCAGTTACAGGCCTGATTACTGGACACGCAGGCAAAAAACGGGGGCGCCCCGGCAGGACTTTGCCCTCCGGTTTGCTGCCGATTGAAAAACAACTGCTCGTTCGTGAGTGAACCGGGGATCCGCTCGGCGACATTGGCCTGCAGAAAGTACGCGCGAATTTCCTGGTGGTTGCCGAGCTGCAAGCCGATGTTCGCATTGATGCGTTCGCGAGCCTGCTGGCTGTTGCCCTGGAACCCGTCCTGCCGGTTGCCGGATACGCTGATGTAATAATCCATCGTGGCGCTCATGCTGCCCACCTGGAAGGGCTGCACCACCTTGCCACTGGACACCTGCCCGCTCACCATGCCGAAACTGCCGCCGAGCATCCGCATCTGTAAGGTAGAGGCGCTGTAGCCGGTGCGCGGCACGAAGTTGATCGCACCGCCGATGCTGTTGGCTCCGTACCGCAACGCGTTCGCCCCCTTGTAGACTTCGATGCGTTCGTACGCCAGCAGGTCGATCGATTCAAAGTCGGAAAATCCGTCGGCGTCGCCGAAGAAAATGCCGTTGATCAGGATATTGATACCCCGATGATGGAAATTATTGCGTAGGGATGTCCCGCGAATTTGAAACTGCCCTTCATCGGCACCAAACCGGGATTGAAACCGGACGCCCGGCGCGAACTGCAGCACGTCCTGCAGATTCAACGCCCGCGATTCGGTAATCTCCTTCTCCTGGATGAGGATGTTGCTGCCGGGACGGCGCGCAAACTCCCGTTTCACATCCTCGACGTTCTCGATGCGTTTCCCACTCACTTCCACCGGTTCGACCGCGATCACCGGCGCCTCCTGCTCTTGCGGCTCTTCAGCTGCGAGCCCCGCAGGCGGTTGGATACCGCCCGATAGAGCCACTGCCAAGAGTCCAATGACTATGATGCCGACACGATCACTGCACTTCATTCCCTCGCTTCCGATCTGCCCAGACCGTGAATGACCAATGAACAATGACGCGATGCTGGTTGAGCGCACCACGCACTACTGACTCCGTTGACCCGCTGCCGACCAAGCAGCGTCCTTCATGAGGTCACCGTCCAACGGCACCCCCTGTTTGAACCTTCGACGAATGGCCTGCACCTGATCGAAATCTTCGATGGGATTCCCTGCCAAAGCGAGAAAACTGGCCTCATACCCCTCCGCAAACTTTCCGATTCGACGCGCAGGAAAAATCGCCGCCGGTGTCGCCTCGCACCACATCTTGAGGAGCGTGCGATTGTCGAACAGATGCAAGGTGCTCAGGTGCACCACCTCGGCCAGCGACGTCTCCGCATGGTCGCTGCCGATGACCACTGTCACCCCTGCGCGCAACAGCAACTGGAGGTTGTCCTTCAGCACATTGGAAGCGGCATCAGCGGGCAACGCATTGTGCTTCATCTGTTGCCCGGTCCCATGCCCTGCATGAGAACCATGCTGGTGATGTCCACCGATGGAGGGCATCGCCTGTCCCGCCACACTGGTAGTGACCACTCGCACTTTGTGATCCGCTGCCAGGCGCGCATCCTCCTCCGTCAACCGGGCACGTTCCGCATCGTCCGCACGTTGAATCAACCAACCCGGCACATGCGCCAGCTCATCAACTCCCGCACGAATCGCCTGGCGGAAATCAGCCGCCGTTTCGACGTGGGCCGTGACTTGCAGCCCGGCCGCATGCGCCCTCGCCACAATGCCCGGCAGCAACTCCGGATGCAGTCCCTGTCGATGGTGGTCAGGCAGGGTCTCTGACGATTTCCCGTCGTCCTCGGAATGCACCAGATAGACTTTGAGAAAATCCGGACGACCGCTCACGATCATCGGCCACTTGGCTTCCACGTCAGCTTCTGTCTCCACCACGACGTACGCCCGATTTTCGAACCAACCCCGTTCGATCGGCCCGACCGCCGGCTCATACCGCCCGATTCGCAACACATCTTCGTATAACGCTGCGGGATGCCCGCCATGTCCCGTAAGCCCGGCATGCGCAAAGGTCGCGTCGATACTGGTCGGCACATTGATGGCGTGCTTGATCTGCTGCGCGAAGTCCCGCACGTCGTTGGGGTTCTTCACGTAGAACACTCCGTCCTGCAGGTACCGCCGTGCGACCGCCTGCACATTCCACGGTCCCTCGACGTTGTGGTTGTGCGCTTCTCCAAAGGGCGGGACCATGTAAAGACCAGCGAGATCCACGGTCTGAACCAGTCCCGCTGGAGGCCGCTTCGTCAGGCGGCCTTCGACGGAATACCAGGTGGCTGCCCGAAATCCTTCCCCGTCGAACCACTGGCCGTTGATGAAGGCATACTGCGGGAGCGACGGGGGAACTGGATCACCTACGCCCCCAGCGCATCCCGGCGCCATGGCAATTAGCACCATCGCGAGCAGCAGGCGCATGAAGCTCGTCGCGCGTGCGCTGACGACCGACGATGACCTGACGGCTATTCGCGTCATACAGTGAGATTCATTTCGTGCGTCTTGTTGCTCTGGACCAGCCGATCCAGCGACGCACGAAACACCCGCAGGCTGCCGCGTCCGATCTTGGTGCCTTCCAATCGACCGTCCTCGACCCACCGGTAAATTGTCCACCGACTCACCGCCAGGACATCCGCTGCTTCTCCCACACGCAAGAGTTGCTTGTTCATCGCAATCTCCTTTGAAGTAGTGATGTGAGCGGTAACCATCGACGTTGCCACTCACGCCACAGGGTTAGAACAAACCGAACGTCACACCCCCATAAATCGCGCGGCCGTAGCCGGCGAAGAACGCCTGTTGCCCGGCGGCAGCCCCGGCGGTTTCTCCGCCGATCACTTGCCCGGAAGCCGCGTACTTCTTGTCGGCGATGTTATCTACCTCCACATAGAACTTCGCGAATCGGAACCAGGAATTCTTGAGATCGAAGTTCTTGTGCACATTGACGTTTGCGATCATGTAGGACGGAATGCCGAACGTATTGCTGTTGTTCAGGAAGTAACTGTTGTAATAGCTCCCCTCGACCCAGGCGCCCCAGCCAGTGGCCGTATGGTCATAAGCCACCTTCGTATTCAGCACATCGGTCGGCACGTTCGGCACTTTGTTGCCGTCGCGCGTTAGGAAGCCGGCGGCGGTGTTCAACCGATCGGCAAAGTTGACGTACTTCGCCTCGATATGGGTATACGCACCGGACAATCGCAGACCCTCCATCGGTCGCCAGTCATAGAACGCTTCGATTCCCTTGTACTGTGAGGAGTCAGCATTGACTGAGGCGGTGTTGGTACCCGACACCGCCTGTGTGATGATTTCGTCCTTGAAGAAGGTCCAGAACCCGACGAGTTGCACGGTGAGGGTCTTCGTCAATTTGGACTCGGTCCCGATTTCGAAGTTGAGATTCTTCTGCGGCTTCAGGTCGAAGTTCGTTCCCGGCTGCCCGGTCACCGGATCTCTAAGGAGATTGGCAAATCCCGGAATGCCATACCCGGTCGATGCGCGCACCCAATGCCGTTGAGCATCAGTCGGCTTCCACGTAACCGACATTTCCGGCGCCCAATTGGTGTAACTGCGATCAGCGCCCGCACGGCTGCTTACGGCACCGCCCGTGTACCCGATCGACTGGACGCTCAGCTGAGACTGCTCAAATCCCAATCCGGCCGCGAGTGTCACCTTGGGAATAAATTCCAGTTCTTCCCGGAAACGGCCACCGACGTTTCTGATCGTGCCGCGTGAATTTTGAAGGAGTGCGCCGCGAGTGCCGAAGCCGTCGGCGAGGTTCTGAAACGTCTGCGCTTCCTGCTCCATGTTGCTGAGAAAGAAGCCGACGTAACTCCGTAACGGCATGTCGAACAGTCGTCCGTCGTGGCGCAGGTCGGCGTAATGCTTATAGTTCGGATTCACGTTGTCGCTGATTTGAGAGAAGGTTTGATTGATGTCCTTCACATCGTAATCAGCCTCGATCGTCAGCACCGTATTGGCGTTGATCTGACGCTCGTAGATACCTCCGATGATGGTACGTCGATCGAGCCGGCGCTGCGCCAGCCGTTCCGCATCGCTACAGGTGTTGGCATTACACACCACGTTGGTACCACCGGCCTGCCGGTGGTCGGCGTTGAATTGAGATTGAGTCAAACGGGTCGGCACTCGCGCATCGAGCCAGTTCGTGATGGCCTTGAAGTAGAAGTTCTGCTTGTCGTCGATCTTGAACCGCAAGTTCAGGTTGATCGTTTGAGTGTTGTAACTGCTGTTCCGGATGAATCCGTCTTCCCCCACATTACTGACGAACAGCGAGGCATCGAGATTTTCGAATTGCTGGCCAACCGCCATGCCTTCCTTGTGGTAGCCGAAGGAGCCGCCGCTCAGGAATGTCTCGACTCCGTTGATGTCGCTGCCGCGCCTGGTCCGGAAGTGCACCATGCCGCCCAGGGCATAGTTGTCATACAGCGATGACGAGGCACCCCGCGTCACTTCCACGCTCCGCATGAACCACGGGTCATGAATATCCAATCTCGACAAGCCGTCAGATTGGGTTTGAATGAATCCGTCCTCGTACATCTTGATGTCACGGACGGCGAACGTCGTCTTGGCCCCTTGCCCTCGGATCATCATGCTGAAATCGCGTGGACCGTTGGCCTGCCGCAGCACCACGCCAGGCAATGATTCCATCGATTCCTTCATCGTTCGGGTTGGCTGGGCTTCCGTTTCCGATTGTTCGGTCGACGACATCGACAAACCCTCAGGCCTTCGCTGCACACGATCGCTCACGATACTGACGTCGGACAGCTCATATTGCGGTATCGGCTCGGCCGCGACGGATGCCGACGATTCCTCAACTGCCACCGGTTGAGCCGGTTGAATCGGCTTGGCCGCTGCGCCGCCGGCCGGTTGCTGCTGCAACTCTTCCAACTCACGAAGAATGTTCTGCAGTTGGTCACGCAGGTCGCGCTCGCGTGCGCTTTGCTCCACAACGGCGCCAGCTGCCGTCTCTTCCTGCGCAATGGTGGGCACAACGGTCACTGGCACTGACAACAAGGCACAACATAAAGCGGCATGAAGTCTGAATGAATCACGGCGGGCCCACATACACATCCTCCCGGCACAACTGTGCATACGACAGAAGAGACAATCCCCTCGCGCCCCTGTCTGAACGGACGAGAAGAGAAGCTAGACGACCTAGCGCTATAAAAAGGAGTTATGACTGAACCGGTGGCGCGCGCGAGGCGGTGTGGAAGCCCACGCCTCCCGCGACGATGGCATGGCTGCTCTCGACAACGAGCGTCGCCACGAAAAACGGCTGCAGAAAGAGCGCCACAGGGCCGGCATCCGAGGTCGGATTCGCCTGACAGGCCCAGGCACAGAAACTGGAGTGAGAGACCGTTCCGCCGTGGTGATGGGCGGCCGGTTTCGGATCGGCATGATCGACTACGCAGGCGACTGAGAAGACGGCGAGAACCAGGTAGAGTCCAGCCAGCGCGGCCGCAAGTCCAATAGAAGGTTTCGTCACACGCATCATGGCATCAGGCTCTGCAACGCGTGCACGACATTAGGCGCATCCCAGTCGCGGGGTCCGACGGCACGGCCGATCAACATGCCCTGTGGGTCGATAAATACCGTCGTCGGCAAGGCCCGAACGAGGTAGGCTTGGGACACCGCTTGATCTTCATCGAATAACACGGGCACCTGCACATGAAGATTGGCCAGAAACTGTTTAATGCCCTCGCGTTGGAGGTCGGTCGTGATCGTCATCAGCGCAAAACGTTCGGGATCCAGCTGCCGGCGCAATCGCTCGAAGGCCGGCATCTCTTCCTTGCAGGGCCCGCACCAGGTGGCCCAGAAGTTCACCACGACGACCTTTCCCTTCAACTGCGCGAGGTCGACAGCTGCGCCATCGAGTGATGTGAGCTCGAACGGGGCCGCCACAGTCCCGGGCGCAACCCGTCCGACCTTCAGCGCCGCTAGCCGGTCGTCGGCTAGTGCAGGATCGCACCAGAGTCCAATCGCCACAAACAGGGCAAAGGTCTGCACGAATCCCAACCGCATCACACGCGCCGTCCCATCTACTGGCCTGCCGCTGCTGCCGCCGTGACGGACGGCATCCGCAGGGTCTGCATGACAATTTTGTGGCCCGGCATCCCATGTTCCATCCAGGCCATGGCAAATAACCCGTGCCGATTCACCGCGACTACCGGTGTCTGGCTTTTTCGCTCGTTCAGCTTCTGCGGCCCCGTGAAGGTCGTCCCACGATCGGTGGAGGCACTCATCACCACATCTCGCTTGACCGGTCCCTGCTCCTCCCAGATCACAACCAGCCGGCCTTCAGGATCCACCGCGATCTGCGGATGGTCGGGAAAGGTGTTCTTCGACACATTCAACTGCTGCTTCGGCGAAAACGTCTGGCCTCGATCATCGGAGAAGGCGAGATAGACCGCCGGAATTTCGTCGGTCCCTTCCGTATACCAGACGATATACAGTCGTCCCTGCCGGTCGACGCCCATCGAGGCGGGCCGATGCGGGCAGGCTGGAAAGACCCATTTGTCATGTCCGACGATGACCGATGAGCCGAACGTCTCACCATGGTCTGTCGAACGCGCCACGACGGTTTCTCGCACGTTCCCCTCAAAAATTTTCCGCCAGGCCACATACACCGTTCCGTCAGGTCCGCTCGTGATGGCGGTTCGACAACAGACACAGGTCCCCTCGTCCACCTTGGCATTTTTCGTGATCGTCTGCCCCTGATCCAGCGACCGCGCGACATAGGTGCCGGGATCTTTTTTGCCTTCACGTCCATCGATCCAGGACACATGCAGTCGTCCCTCCGAATCGCGATGGAGCGCATCAAAGGTATGTTGGATGACACCCGGATCGTCATTCACTACGATCGACGGCTGGAAAGTCCGGCCGCCGTCCTTCGAATGGCTCAGGCGCAATTCGGTCGCGAACGGTTGCTCGGGCGTAGCCTTGGGATGGGCCAGGCCCCAGGTCACGAACACGTCTTCCCCCTGCACCACGAGTGCCGGCGCTTCCTGCCTCCAGTAGGGAATGTCCTCTGCACGGTTGATGCGCACTGAGGCACCCATCGGTCCTCCAGGCTCGAGACTCCGGGCATACATGACCGACCGCACCTCTTTGTTTTCTTCCATCCAGGCCAGCGACAAGGCCCCCGCCTCGTCGATCTGCACCGATGGGCCCACGAGGCTTTTCACCTTATGTTCAGTGGTGACCTTGGGACCAAATTGCATACCCGCTGGAGACTCCGCCAATGCCGTGGGCATCGTGGGTAGCAATCCGAATAACAGCCCGGCACACAAGGCTTGTTTTGCTCGTCTCGGCATGAGACTCGTCCGTAGACCGCGCATACTTTGGAGCATTGTTTTACCCCCGTCGGCTACTGAAGCTAGACCGTACACTGCGTCAAACTCCTCACGCTCCAGGCGTGAACAATTGAAAATACTTGGTCACGCCAAATGTGTAACTGGTGGCCTGCGCAAGGTTGTTGTTGGCATCCCGATAGAGAGGCACCTGGGCATAAAAATAGGCCTGCCATGTGTCCCCGATATTGAACAGCACGCCCGGCGCAGCACCGAACCAGGAAGAGCCGGTGTTGGGGATCCCGCGGTCCAGGATCGGCCCGGAACCGATGCTCGCGCTCAGACTGTCGTGCGTCATATAGCGGTAGTTCACCTGGGCCGTGAATACCAGCCATGGCAACGTCACCAAATTGAACCCGCCATTGACAATGTATTCGTCGCCGAACTGATACCCATCGTTGTTCTTGAAAGTATGTCGATAGCTGGCGAACACGAATTGATTCAACCGATGCGGTAGGATCTCATACGATTGGTACATCGTGCCCACGAGCCCGAATTGTCCGCGCCCCAATTGTCCTGCCGGTTCCAAGACTCCGCCCAGATTGTCGGTCTGCCGGTAATCGCCGGTCGGCAGCTCCGTACCAACCCCGAAGACCACCATATTTTTCAATGAAGCGAGAACATTGTATTTCACCATCACTCGAATATCGCCAAGCCCCTTGTCCGAAAAGCGGCTCAGATCTTCATTTTGTCCCTGATGGAAATGGTAGTGCTCATGCCGGCGGGTCAGATAGGGCAACGTGACCTGCAATCCCAGGCGATCGGTCACGCCGTAATTAAAATCCAGCGCGAAGGAGTTCGTATAGGTTGAGCGTTCATTATGATGGTTGGGAATGATGCGCCGCCCGATCTGGTCCGCTTCGGCAATCAGGCCCGTCGATCCGCTGGGCAGGCTCATTGGCGTATAACTGTAGATAAAATTCATGGTCAGCAGGCCGGATTGCGGGACCTGCTGCTGAGATCCAATTGTCACGAAGCAACTGACGGCACCGCAGGCGGCATAGGCCTGAGGTATGGACGTCACACTCACCACAGCCACCGCGACGATTCCGAGTACCGACACCAAAAACCTTCTACTGGGAGCCCACATGACACACGATCCTTTCTCCAATCACGGTTGATGATACAGCTCGCGCCTGCTGCCGGATGGAACCCCGGCTCAGACGCTACGGGTGATACCGAAACGGGATGAATCAGAGGAAACGATTCAGGCCGGAGAAGAAGACGGCGGGCCTCGCGACGGCCACAGGGTGCGGGACTCGATCGAGATGGAATCGACGACGATCTCATCAAGCAAGGCAATGACAGAGATCGTGACGGGGGCCAACTCAGGCACGGGCTCGAGATCTTGCCCTGCTGCACACATCCAGGAACACATCACGGTCCCATGGACACCGGCCTCATGATGCGCATGTTGCGCCACATGCTCCAGCATGGAGGGATACGCAACGCCCTGCAGCGCCAGAAAGGCGCAGACCAGCAGGAGCGACATCAGGGTATGTCGTACGCGAGTCCTCATTGGGTCAATGCAACGCCGCCGCCTTAATGGGCGCAGCCTGCTGAATTCGACTGACGATCTCCTGGATCTTTTGCTCGGTCAACAACCCGCCCTTGATGTATTCCTGCACCACACCCTGCTGGTCGATAAACACGCTCACAGGCAGACCAAACACCCCGTACTGATTGGCCACCCGGTTTTCACGATCGAGCAACACGGGAAACGTATGTTTGTACTGCTGAATGTGTTCACGCACCTTGGCTTCATCCTCTAATTCATTGACCGCCAGCACCACGAAATCCTTATCACGAAGCTGGTCATAGACCGTCTGCATCGCCGGCATTTCGGACGTGCAGGGCTTGCACCAGGTGGCCCAAAAATTCACCAAGACGATCTTTCCTCTATACTGCTCCAGGGTGTGCGCCTTGCCCTGTAAATCCGTCAGCGAAAACCCGCTGGCCGGCATCCCCGCCGCTGGAGGCCTCGACCCCATCGCCAGTGCCGAGCCGACTAACGTCGAGACGAGCAGGGCCGTCACCATTAGATTTCGCGTAAGGCTCTGTATCATGATTGCCGATCTCCGGCAGGCTCCTGATTGAGTGTTCATGTTGCCTTCTCCCCAATCACCTTATCGATTCAAACTGTACACGAGCGGCAGATTCAGCACGACCATCGGCGCGGTCAGCTCATGCTTCATGTGCAATGGGCAGGCCCGCCGCACCGCTTCCATGGCCGCTTGGTCCAGCGATTCATGTCCTGAACTCTTGACCACTTCGACACTTTTCAGCTGCCCGTCATTGCTGATAGACACCTTCAACACGACCTTCCCCTCCCAGCCGTTTAAGCGCGCAGTGCTGGGATAATGTCGCAGTTCGATGACGCGCCGTTTCAAAGAGTCGGCGAGCCATCCGTAATCAGCCTTGGGAGCAGGTCGTGCAACGGCTGCCTGGGCCACCACTTGATGCTCACGCAACGTCGAGGGATCCGGCTCAGTCACCGCTGCCACCGGCGCAGTCGGCACCACGACCGCATCAACGGGAGCAGGAGGCTCGGCGACCGGTTCACTGACTGCTGCGGCAACCGATTCCGCGGCAGGGGCGGGATCGACCGGGGCCGCGGTCGCCGGCACCGCTTCGACTGCGGGAGGGGTGTGCACCACCGGTGCGCTGGCCGTCATCACCGGCTCAGGGACCGTTTCGACCACCGCTGGTGCGCTGACAACCTGCTGCGCCTGATAGGTCTGGGCCGTGGCAGGCGCCGCCTCCATGACCTGCTGCTCCACTACCGCCGCCACTTCACGCTGCACTTCGGCCGGAGCCACCGCTTGCACCACCGGTTCGGTCTTGTGGACTTCCTGCGGCTCAACCGGCTTCGCTTGCATCTGCACGACTTCCTGCTTCGGCTGGATCTGTTCCTGCGGACGCACCGTTTCAACCACGGGCTGGACTTCACGCTGCACGGCTTGCGGGAGCACTCTGGTTTCCACCTGCCGTTGCACCGGCTGAGGTGGTGGCTCGACCGCACGAACCGGCTGGGATCGCGGCTTCACCGGGGTCGGCGTGGGCGGCTGGACCCGGGGCGCAGGAGTTGGTTCTTCCAGGCGCGCCACTTCACGCGGCGGCTCGACAAGGGCCACGTCCCACTTGAACGGCTCTTTCTCCACCATAACGGTCATCTTCGGCAGGAGACCCAACGCGACCAGCGCAAGGCAGGCGTGAAAGACCAGCGACGCCCCCCATCCTGCGACCGATTGGTTTGAGTGCCCCGAGGGCCCGACGATGACATTGTCCATGGGAACGACCCCTTTCGACACGATGCGCTCCGAGGTTACTTGAAGACCACTTTAGAGAGTGCGCCGATCGGGACCTCAACCTGGCCGAAATCGGACTCGCCCTTGAAACTGCCGCTCACCGCGGGAACAAATTCCCCGCTCTTCCCGTTGGCCAAGGTGACAGTCATGGCCGGTGCAGTCTTGTCGGCACCCGGCTTCAACTCGATCTGTTTGATCTGGTCGAACTTGATATTGACCGTCGCCGTGCCGCGCTTGGATGGCAGGTGCCGCAGCTCATGCGGGACGAACGACGTCTCACTCATTTTTTCTTCCCAATAGAAGATCCCGTTCTTCAGCTCAGTCTCGACACCCTGAGCATCGGTCACCGCAATGGTGAATGCCTTTTCGGCCTTCGTGTCGGCAGCGGAGACCATGGGAGCCGACACCGACAACACCAGCCCTGTAAGACCGCATACGCCCAGACGGAACAACCACTGATTCACCTGCATCTTCATCACTCCTTCACGTCTTCGCAGAGGAATTGACGCCACACCATTCCTAACGATTCACGGGATCCAGCCTCCAGGCCAAGCGACGGAACAGACACCATCGCGAAGCGACCATCGAAAGGAGGAATGCATCCACAGCATGCGAGAGACCTCGCTCAACTGTTTGATCCGAGCTCCCCGACGACCAGTCGCGGAGCGAGACTATGCACAAGGGAGACGTGGAACTAGAACGACAGGGGTGGAGCGCGCGACTGACAAAGGGCGGATACCTGTGGAAGATGGACGATATCGGAAAGGAACGAGGCATCGCCGGAGAGCGCCAAGACATGCGTCGCATGAACCGGCGTGACCACATGTACACCGGCCGTGGCGCACATCCAGGCACAGATGCCTGACCCGTGCGTTCCGGCATCGTGGTGCGCGGCGTGGTGCAGCTCATGGGCGACCGCGCTGCCAGTCGTGACCGCCAGGAGGGCTACGACGGCAAAGACGACAACCCAGACGAGGCTATGAAAGCGGGAACTTCGCATAGTAAAGAACCACAACCTGGCGCGCATGCTAGCAAACTCGCCGAGGAAGCGTCAACGCAACTTTTCACCCTGGGCGGGGTTGACGACTAGGGCCCGCCGACACCAATGATCCGCTCAACACGCTCATCACGTCCGCCAAGGTCACGATACCGGCGGTACTGCGCCAGGGCACGCCCCATGTCTTTCCTGTGGAGCTCGTAAAACACCCCGAGATTGTAGTGGGCTTCCGCCGAGGTGGGCTTGAGCGCCACGGCCCG
>CAADGJ010000370.1 GCA_900696505.1 uncultured Nitrosospira sp. | reverse complement strand
TGGGGCTGGCGGCCAGCGAAGATGCCTGGCGCGTCCAACATGCCATCATGGAATTTCTTGAGACCGCCTGGGATCGCCCCGACGAAGGCATTTGGGAAGTGCGCGGTCCGCGCCGGCATTTCACCCATTCCAAGGTGATGGCCTGGGTTGCAGTGGATCGGGCGGTGAAGGCCATCGAACGATGTCATGTCGATGGACCGCTCGAGCGATGGCGTGCCCTGCGTGAGACGATTCACGAGCAGGTGTGCCGAGAGGGCTACGATTCGAATCGGGGAACGTTCGTGCAATATTACGGAGGGACATCCTTGGACGGCAGTTTATTGATGATTCCGCTCGTAGGATTTCTCCCGGCATTCGATCCCCGCGTGCAGGGGACGTTGCACGCCATCGAACGCGAGCTGACGGTGGATGGATTGGTCATGCGGTATCAGCCCACTGGCGAGTTGGATGGCCTGCCGGGTGACGAAGGGATGTTCCTGCCCTGTTCATTCTGGCTGGTGGACAACCTGTTGCTCTCCGGACGCGTGGAGGAAGCGCGCCGGTTGTACGAGCGCTTGATCGGGTTAAGTAATGATCTCGGGTTGTTGTCAGAAGAATACGATTTGAAGAACAAACGGCTGGTGGGGAATTTTCCGCAGGCCTTTTCCCACGTGTCGCTCATCGATTCGGCTTATGGATTTTCTCGCATGGAAAGCCCTGCCGAGCGCCGGCAGCGCAGTTGAACGGTCAGGTTGAGGGAAAAAGAGAGAATGCGTCAATCGCACGGCAGGGCCATTGTAATGATCGGCATCATGTTGGGTGGCATCGTGTGTGGAGAAGCTGGACCATGCCTGGTCTGGTCCGCCGAACCGGTACTTTCCGTAGCAGCCACGCAGCATGACCAGGTTCATGGCGCCCTTGCGGCAGAGGGAACAGTGGACCGTTTTATTCTGGATCCACGAGGAGAGGTGGAAGGATTATTCCTTGCCGACGGGACTCATCTGTACGTCACCTCGCGGGCAGCGGATCAGCTCGTCCGGGCGTTCGTGCCGGGAAACGTCGTGCGGGTCTACGGAAGGCTCATGCCCGATGAACGGCTGGTTCAGGCGGATGCCGTGATCAACGTGACGACGGGAACGACGTTCACCGTTCCGCTCCGCCTGGACCTGCCCATGCAGGAGCAGGAGCACACGCTGTCGATGACGGAAATGAGTGCGGCGGGAACGATTCGTGCCTTCTTCTACCATCCGCTGAAACACACGATTCAAGGCATGTTGCTGTCGGATGAGACGCAGGTTCGGTTTCCACCCGATGCCAGTCCCGCACTCCGGCGCTCCTTCCATGTCGGGGAGCACGTGAGGGTGAGGGGAAACGGGACGACCAATCGATTCGGGCGTGCGGTGGAGGCCCTGGCCATCGGCCGGAACTCAGCGGCCCTCGTCCCGTTAGATGCCTCGCTACAACGCCTCCCCTGACAGGTCACCAGGGCTCGGGAACCCGGGCTTGCTTGACGCGCGGCGAAACCTGTTCGATTCTCCAACTTGGACCGCCTGCGTAGAGGCTGCCTTCAAACCGCACGAAGGCGGGGGCGTCTTTCTTGATCAGCCAGAAGTGGTAGTCGGGCGGAGTTCGTCCGAGAAGCCGGGCCAGCGCTGCCGTAAACCATCCCAAGCGGGGTTTGAGGCTGTAATGGACCGCTGTGGCCTTGGTCTCTTTCCTGGTTGTGTTGCGCGTGTCCTCCTCATCGACTCGAGCCAATTCGACTTCGTAGAGCTTGGGTTCAGGGTTAAACGCCAGCATGTGAACGATGGCGCCGGTTTGTCCGCGAAGATTTTTCAGGACGGTAATGGTGAGGCCGTTGTAGACATCCTTCGGAAGGTCCAGGCGCCCGGTGATCAGCTTTTCATCCGGCGTCTTTTCGCGTTGCCGGACTTGATACTGTCCCGTTTCGCCATTGAGCGAAATCACGAGGGGGTCGGGGAAGGCCGGCCCTCGCTGAGTCAACTGGTAACTCAACATGGTGAGATGTTTCTTTTGGGAAAACGTGACGGTTTCGTCATAGAGCGAGCCGTCGGCAAAACGAAAGGTCAGCCGGCTGGCCAGTCGATCGGCACCGGTCGTTACCTGGCTCAGTTCTCCATCGGCGAGCTTTTTGCCGTCCAAGGTCTTGAGCGTAACAAATCCTTCACTGACGCCTTCCGGGTAGATGACTTCAATCGGGTTCGCAAATAGTGTGGTCGACGTCAGGAGGAGCAATCCGGCGGCGGCGAGACAGCATCGCCAGCGAGGAACATGCGCAAACATCCAATTGAAGCGATGTGGCTGAGTTCGATAGGTACGTTCCATTGTCGTGAACCTATCTTTGGTCCAGACAGGAGAACACTGGGAATATTCCTTGTTTGAGAGGCTGGCGAGA
Organism: uncultured Nitrosospira sp.; assembly: GCA_900696505.1. GTDB lineage: Bacteria > Nitrospirota > Nitrospiria > Nitrospirales > Nitrospiraceae > Nitrospira_A. Next base: position 5,105 of record CAADGJ010000370.1, on the reverse strand, counting down.
AAAGGGGGCTGCGACAAAATTTCCCATGTATTGCGCGACCTGCGACGAAAAAGAACTCGGCTATTCCACCCCCTCTGCCAGGGGTTTCACTAGGGGCCGGGTGTATCACGGCTGACATATAAGAGGACATCGGCTGTCAAGGAATCCCACGTGCGATGTCAGGAGCCATAGAATCGATGGGTCGAACTCTCTCTGAATGGTGTTTCCGTGTGAGTTGCAGCATAGTATGTCTGTTCTCTGTAGGGTCAATCGGTGACGATCTGTTCGGGCTCGGGCAGGACTTCGCGCTGGCCGAGGAACCCACCCCGATTGCGGGTGAGCCGTTTCGAACCACCCTGTTCGGGGAAGAAATTTATGTGCCGCCCCGGGACCGGCGCAGTGTCACCGCCATCAGTTTCGGTATTCAGGCCATTCCCAACGGGCCCACGCAACAGGAAGTACTGCCCTTCGGCGCGTTATATGTCTGGAGGAATTGGGACGATGACAACCGGCGGCTCCGCGGGACCTTTTCGGGGGTCGTCAACGATGTGGACTATACGATCGGGTTGCGCGACTATCCGAACTGGTCGCTCTTGTTCACCTGGGATAATTTCATCCTGCCGTTCGGCCGCTCGGAGTATGTGCAAGGGCAACGTCAGCGAGGCACCGAGTTGGAGTGGAGTTATGCGTTTGCCGGCGCCGGGCTGGGGTATCGACTGCCGGTCCATCCCTTTCGTCAGGACAGCGCGGTCAACATTTCGCTTACGTACGAAGCCGGATATCGCTGGTTTAAGGGCACGGGTCACACCTCCGCGGACTACGGCGTGCCGAAGGACACGTATGAAGGCCGGATTCATTTCCGGATTCGCGCCGATGCCCTGAAGCGCAACCTGATGGAGCTGCCACACGAGGGATTCACCTTGGGCGGCGATGTAGTGCATGGTCATCGGGCGAAGTGGGATCAATGGGGAGGAGTCCCGTTCAATACTCAGGATTTCAAAAAGGAACAAACGTACATTCAAGCCAGCGCCTACGCCTTACTGGCTACGGGACTGCCATTCATCGAGAGCGACAAGCACCGTCTGTTAAGCAGTATTCATGCGGGGATCGGGAAGGACCTGGATCGATTCTCAGCGTTCCGCCTCCCTGGCCGGCCGACGGGGTATGAGTGGGAAGCCATTTCGCTGCCGATGATCCATGGTGTCGCCTTCAACGAATTATTTCCGACCCGCTATGCCGTGGCCAACTTGCAATATCGCTATGAGGCCTTATTCTTTCTGTACCCCTACGTCGAGGCGACCTGGGGATTGGTGGAGCGTCCGGTGTTTACGTCGAACACGGCAGTGAAAAGTATTACGGATTCCATGCCGGCCTTGGGCGGCGGATTGGTGACGGGGGCCCCGTGGAAATCGCAGGTGGAACTCAATTACACGTATAACTTCGGGATCTATCGGGACCCAGGCGGCGCGCCGCCCACCAAGGGCGGGCATGGCATCATTTTTTTCTGGTCGAAGGAATTGTGACCGACGAACCACTCGTATTCATCTGAAGAGAGTGGTAGGATTCCACAGCAGTTCCTACTCGGCTTGTCCACTAGCCCGGAGCATATCCATGAAACCACGAGTCCTCATAGCCGACGATCATACGCTCGTTGCAGAAGGTGTAGAAAAACTGCTGGAACACGATTTTCAATTGTGCGGTCGAGCGGCAGACGGACGGGCCCTCGTCCGGGCCGTTGAAAAAGAGAAACCTGATATTGCGCTCGTGGATATTGCACTCCCGCTCTTGAACGGCCTCGATGCCTGCCGGCAAATCAAGAAATCGGTTCCCGAAGTGAAGCTCCTCGTCCTCACGATGCACAGCGAGCAGTACTTCGTGACGGAAGCCTTTCGCGCCGGAGTCTCCGGGTATGTGTTGAAGCAGTCAGTGGCAGACGAATTGGTATTTGCGATTAAGGAAGTCTTAAAGGGCCGTCTGTACGTGTCACCGAGCGTGGCGGAAAATCTGGTTGCCCAGGCGCTCCACCCGGTTGCGCCGGCTCCCGCCGGGGCGCCTCCGTCGAATGACTCGCTCAGTGGCCGGCAGCGGGAAGTGCTGCAGTTGATCGCGGAAGGCCAGTCCACCAAGGAAATCGCCTCGACGCTCAATGTGTCCATCAAGACGGTGGAGTTTCACAAAACCCGCATCATGAAACAGCTCGGCATTCATAGCACCGCCGAGCTGACCAAACATGCGATTGCCATCGGGCTCATCGCCATGCCGCAACAGCCTACCGTTCCCGGCTCTCAACCGTAACGTCATCTGTCAGGGATGTTGATCGCTCAGCTTCGTGAGGCCTTGCGATAAGGCGAAGCGCGTGAGTTCTGCAGTCGTGCGGATGCCGAGGCGGCGGGTGATGTTGCCTTTGTGGAATTCCACGGCCTTCGTGGACACATGCATGGTCGTGGCGATCTCTTTTGTCGACATGCCCTTCGTCAGCAACTGCAGCACCTCCTGCTGGCGAGGCGTCAACTTGGACGAAAATCCTTCTGGTTTCACCCAGGGTGTTTCGATGGCGTCCTGCACCTCAAGGGAGAGTTGCGGCGAGATGTAACGCTGATTCTTGAGGGCGGCGTTCAGCGCGGACAGCAATTCCGTGGAAGCGGATTGTTTCAACACATAGGCTGACGCGCCCATCTGAAAGGCCTGCGAAATATAAAACGGCTCACTCATCATGGTCACGAAGATGATCTTGGCGTGTGGTATGGCGGCACGCAGTTGTTTCGTGACCTCCAACCCGTTCATGGTCGGCATCGAAATGTCGAGCAGGATAATGTCCGGATTCAGGGCCGGCGCGATGTTCAGCAGTTCCTGGCCGTTTGAAGCCGTACCTACCACATCGAAATCCGGCTCCAGCAATTGTCGGTAAGCCTCCAACACCAGACTATGGTCATCGGCAATGACGATGCGTGCTCTGGCCACGGTGCTCCTTCCTCTCTCGGTGGGACTACTTTACCAGCTCCTCCGCGGTGACACTCTCGTCGTGTCGAGGGTCCCTTCACCTTAGCAGGTCTGCGCTAGTCTTTGCACGGTCTCTTCCCCGGTAAATTCTTCGGCGATCGATTCAATTCATACTGCCGTAATTTATGAAAGATGGCGCCTAGGAAAGCCCCCTGCGTAGGCCATGCTATGCCAGGGCATCGCCTAGTTGGGAAAGGCAAGGTGGGGGCCTATGGTGAAGTATGTCCATCTTAAGCACGATGAAAGGGGTCAACATGGCCGTCACCCAACCGTATCAAGCCAAAGCGTTTGACCTGTTCGGATTGTCGGGTATCTCCGATGAGACGTTGCGCGTTCATTTCGGGCTGTATGAGGGCTATGTAAAAGCCGCAAACGAATTGCGCGAGCAATTGTCCGAATTTATCCAACAAGGACACGTCGATCACGAACAAATGCCGGCCTACTCGGAACTGACGCGCAGGCTGGGATTCGAGTTCAATGGGATGGTGTTGCACGAATATTATTTTGGCAATCTTCGGCGTGGAGGGGTCGCAGAACCACCGAAGGGCTCTGCCTTTCACCGGGCCCTTGAACGTACCTTTGGCAGCTATGAGCGGTGGAAGGCCGATTTTTGCAGTGTGGGCATGATGCGAGGTGTGGGATGGGCGATATGCAATGTCGATCCGGCACGAGGCCTCGTGTCCAACCATTGGGTGTCTCTGCACGAGCATGGGAATGTGGCGGGCTTTCTACCCATCCTCGTGATGGATGTGTGGGAGCACGCGTTTCTGTTGGATTACCAGCCCAGTGAACGGAAACAGTATATCGACTCTTTTTTTACCAATATCGGATGGGGCGTGGTTGAAGACCGGCTTCAGGCCGGATTGTCATCCCTCGCTATTCCGCATTGAATGAAAGGCCTTCTATGAATTGTCGCCACTCGAATCTGTTCCCGCAGATAAACCCGGGACCCGCGCCGTTTCCTGAACCGAATCCGAATCCGGATCCTGGTCCGAATCCATTTCCACCGGAGCCGTTTCCTCCACCCATTCCACCGCAACCGGTCAATCCGCCGATACCGCAGCTGGTTGCGGACCTAGAGTTATTGCCAGTGGTGGCATCAGCGAATGCATGCGAGAAGTGTTGATGTCGTTGGCGAAAGACGGTCGCGGGTGACGGCTGTCGGCATGCGGCGACACGGAGGCGGCGCATGGAATCTTCAGAGAAGGCGGCAAGCATTCGGCAGTGGATCAATCCGGAGGAGCGCGTGACCGTCGATTTCAAAAACGAGCACGACCTGAATGCCGAAGTGATTGAGTGCGATGGGCAAACCGTGACGTTGCTGCTCGAGACGGCATTTCCACATTATAAACAGCATCTTACGCTTCCTCTCAGCATGATCTCAGTGGGGGAGGATAAAAGTCATTACACTCGGGACCCCGACAAGCCCGTACAGTATGGGCGACTTCGAATTACCGTCCACGAAGCTCGTCCTCAAGCTGTCTGAAATTGTTAATTGTTGAAAATGTTGCACCAATGACCAGCACATCCGGCAAATCGAACGCTCCTCGTACGATCGCCGAGGCCGGCTTTACGCGTCCTCGTCGGCGTCTGTATCTGGAGACCAGAATTGATGAGGATTTGGGAGTGTTGCCGGGGGAAGTCCGAAAGGTGAGACACGTGATGTCTTCAGCCTTGACCGTCGTGTCGCCGGACACGAGTCATGAAGAGGCGGTGTCGTTGATGGCGGCGATGAACGTTCCGGTGATCGTGGTCTATGAAGGCACGCGTTTGGTGGGCATGGTGACCGATCGGGATGTCGCATTGCATCGGAGTTCCCGGCCCCCTACCACCGCATCGACGGTCAGAGACATCATGAGCGAGCAGGTTCCCTATTGCCAGGAGGACGATCTGCTCACGGATGCGCAAGCGCTCATGCGCCTGTCGGAGATCGATTGGATGCCGGTTCTGGATCGCCAAGGCCGCCTGGCGGGGGTGTTGTCAATTTATGTTCCTCCTTCCTGACTTCGCTCGTCCTGTCGCCGAGGGGAATCCCCTGTGTTGCCAAGGGTTCTGCCTAGTACGTCCCTCTGGGCCTCTCTTCTAGTGTGAGCACAGCTGTTGTCAGTAGAGGAGGAGACGTCATG
>CAADGJ010000369.1 GCA_900696505.1 uncultured Nitrosospira sp. | reverse complement strand
CGTAGGGTCGTGCCTCCGATCGACAATTGAACAGGGAGGGAAAACGGCTTGCGCTCTGACCGGCGACGTTCAGGGCGTTGCGAGGTGTCTCTCCCAGGCTTGTGAATGTCGGTTGGGGGCGGCGAGATTGTTGTTGCCGGTGTTCCAGTCAGGGAGAAGTCTTCCGAGGCGGGGATGCGAACTGTGATGGCTAATCCGGATTCTGGTGTGTGTTCGACTTCGATGGCACCCCGGTGTACCTGAACGATGCGATGTGCCTGGAATAAACTCACTGCCGAGCGATCGTGGCCTGATTGGCTGTCCGGAGGCAGACGGAGTGAGCTGGCACTTCCCCGGATCGTAAAGCTCGCATACGTACGAAGCGGCCGGGAAAGCGATGCCACCTCCTGCCCAGGACTTCCTGAAGTCTCCACGGCGAGTACTGCTGTGTGCACGGTTAAGCTGGGACGTGTGTTGTCAGGTGTGGATCGGCAGGCATAGCTGAGCAAGATATGGGTGAGGTCTTCCAGGTCCGCACGCGAACCGAGAATGAGTGGAAGGTTCGCCGCAAACTGAGTGGTGAGGAGAAATTGGGAATCTTCCGTCTCACCGTGCGTCGTCTGGGCAACTGTCTGGAGAACCTCATTCAGATCAAGAAGAATCAATTCTGTCGGCGGGGCATGGATCGCTTCGGCCAATTGATGTCCCAGCTGGCTCGCTTGCGAAGCCTGAGCGACCATCGTTTCAACATGTTGCTCGAACCGGCTGTGTTGGATCGAGGTCAGCAATCGTTGTGAGTCCTGAAGAAGGGACGTAAGGGGTTGCTGCAGTTGGCGGGAGACCCGGGCTGCCTCGCGGGAGAGGGTGAGTTGACGATCGGTCTCCTGGAGACGAGACTCCAGTTCCGCCAACCGGTTCTGTTGGGCCTTTTGCTGGGATAGATCCCGCAGCAATCCGACCGTTCCCAAGTATCGATTCGTGGAGTCGAAAAGGCCTTTCGCTGTGACTTCGACGATGATGGGTACGGATGGAGCCTCGGGGAGGGCTTTGCGGTAGAGCGTGAGTTCCACCCGGCGTGTCGAACGGCTGCCTGCCCGGCGCTCATTCAATCGAAAACGCGCGGTTGGTTCCTGTTGAGGAGGAAGCAGGAGAGAGTAGTGCCGACCGGCGAGTTCCTCAGCCGTGTATCCAAGCATTGCGGTGACGGTTGGACTCACATACACGAAACGACCGTCCGCATCGAGTTCGTACAAGAGATCACTCAACGTTTCGATCACGCGGAGGTGGCGTTGAAACGTATGGTCCAGCTTCATTTGCAGGTCGCGCTTTTCGAGGGCTTCCTGTACGGAAAAGAGGAGCTCCGTGAGAAATCCGGGCGATCGTTTGAAGAGCAAAAAGTCGGCTCCGTGCTGGAGGGCTTGAACGGCCGTGTGTGAGTCACTCTCGTTCGTCTGAAGAAGGATTGCCGCATAGGGCGCATTGCGACGAAGGCGCGCGAGCAGATCGAGACCTCGTTCCGGACTCAGATCCTGATCAATGAGAATGATTTGCCAGTCGCCCTGGCGGGTGAATGCAAGGGCATCTTCGGACGAGTACCCGGCTTCGATGCGACAGCCCACAAAAAAGCTCCGCAAGCTGGTGGTCACCAACTTGATTTCGTCGGCATTCTCATTGATGAGGAGGATATGCAGCGAGGGTTCGGGCAAGGACATGGAAGATCTCATGGTCTTCATGCAGGGGCGCGTTCAGCGTGCCCCGAGGCTGTGAGTGCCCCGGGGAATGCACCACCGTACAGTGATGAACATGCTCTCCCTCTCAGGCGGACAAATCTGTCCTTCCCCAGCTGATTGGACTGCATGATTGGTTCAATATCATACACCTTCTTGAGAATCCCAGTCCGCCGCCCGAGGGGGCGGTTCCACTTCGGTAGGGGAGGAACGATTGAAATCTGAGCGACTGACGAAAGCTAGGGAGACCCTGAATGGGAGAAGTGTTCCGATTGGAACAGGTCTTAGTATGAGTCGGTGCGGAGATTGGATTGGGCTGAACCCACCACAGCCGCGTCCTGTGGTGGGTGCCTGGCAGTTTCGGCTAGTGGGCCGCGGCCGTGGTCGACGACTGCTGGCAGGCGCCAGGCGTCATATAGAGCAGATAGTTACCCATGCCATGCTGGATGTTAGGGTTTTGCAGAAGATGATGGTGAACCATCACCATTTCGTAGTCATCCTGCTTCGTCACCGAAAATCCTTTGCTATCCCGATAAACCTGATGCGGTCGAAAGTCCCGGAATGTGCCGTCGGCATCGACCTCGGGGACGGTGCGTAGCAGGGTCTCCTTTGAAGTCTTATTCTCGAGCGCCACCATGAGAAGTTCGTCATGCCCGTGGGGATAGGCAAACTTGACGCAGCCATCCATGTTGAATTTCAGCGGCGCCGAAAGGACCGAGACTCCCGACTTGATTTCGATCCCTTCGTCCGTCTGGTCCGGGCCCCGTTGGGCGAACTTGCTGTAGCACACAATGTTCACGCCTACCTGGTAGACGTCCATCTCCTGCACCTTCGCCCCTTTGGGAGCGACGTACATGGTGAAGCGCGCCATCACGTCTTTCGTCGGCGGGGCCTTGTGATAAAAGGCCACAACGGACATGAGATTTTGGCCTTTGCCCAACTTTACTCCATATCCGTCCGGGAAACGGGCTTCCGTCATCTCCAGTCCGGCCCCCGCAAAAAACAACGGCTCGCCATCGCATGAGACGCTGGGTTTGTCATTGTTCAACATGAGGATGTGATGGAGATAATTTTTCGGAAGGGGTTTGCCATCTTTCGTGAACACCTCGGATTTGTAGCCGATCATGTAGGTGTCCTCTGGCAGTTGGAACACCTTCTTCGGCATGCTGGAGGCTAGATCGCCATCATGGCCGGTCGGCAGATCGACGGGGCCGAACGTGAGCGTGACGGTCTGCTCATCGATCGTCAGTTTCGTCTCCCCCAAACTCGGCATGGTAGGAATAGCGTGATGATCATGTCCGCCGTCGGCATACGCCAAACTCGTGACGCCCAATAACATGACTACTAACAGAAGCGCACGATTCATAGGCCCCTCCTCGTTGTAACAGACCGGCCGTCCATGAGTGTGTGTAAAGCGTTGTAGGGCGTGACCGCCTGTCCGTTAAGGAGCTGTCGGAGGCGGGGTGAGTCGTTTCCACAGGTAGCTGCCGCCATGTTGCCGGGGCGGGATATTGTCTCTGGTGCCGACACGCACATACCACCAGATGCCTTTGGCTTCCGTGCCATCCTCTGAGAGAACGACTTCAAAGGCACCCTCGCGATCGTTTCCCGTTTGTTTCCACGTGCCCTGCCAGCGTCGATCGTTGAAGCTGGTGGTGGAAAACTGTCCGCCTTGCCACGTGTAGGGACCGGTGCCCTGGGCAT
>CAADGJ010000368.1 GCA_900696505.1 uncultured Nitrosospira sp. | reverse complement strand
GGCATGGGTATTGCGGACATCAACCAACACGGGATGTTTCACCAGACAGCGTGGCCCCACCGTGCATACCGCCGTGCTCATTGTCGATGACGATCGGGATATTCGCGAATCCCTCACCGACATGCTGCGGCATGAAGGCTATCTCGTCGAGAGCGCGGGGTCAGGGAATGAGGCCCTGTCTCATGCCAAACAGCGGCAGTACGGCGCGGCCATTCTCGACATCCAGCTGCCTGACCTCAACGGACTCTCGGTGCTGAAAGTGCTGATGGAGTTGGACGCCTCGCTCCCCGTGATCATTTTGACTGGAAACGCAACGTCCGAGAATACCATTGGCTCGCTCGCCAAGGGCGCGTTTGCCTACCTGACTAAGCCGTACAACGCGCAGGAGCTGAAAGCCGTCATTCGTCGAGCGGTTTCAGTGAAAGGACTCGCGGTACGCGCCGAACATGTCGAGCAAGCCCTGCATGCCAGCGAGGAGCGATTCCGCGCGCTGGTGGAATCGGCAACCGACGCCATCGTCTTGGCTGACCACTACGGCCATATCATTTGGTGGAATGGGGCGGCCGAACGGATGTTCGGATATTCCAAACGTGAGGCGCTGGGACAGTCCCTCGCCATGCTCATGCCGGAACGCTTCCGTTCGGCACATGAGACAGGGATCATGCGATTGACCACAGGGTCGGCTGCGAAACTGATCGGGAAAACCGTCGAACTGGTAGGACTGACCAAAGCCGGGGATGAATTTCCCATCGAACTGTCCTTGGCCTCCTGGCGTGCCAAGGAGGGCGCGTTCTTCAGCGGCATCATCCGCAACATTACACGGCGCAAAAAGGCGGAAGAATCCGTCGTCCGGCTCAGCCACCAGAACGCCCTGATTCTCGACGCCGCAGGGGAAGGAATTTTCGGCCTTGACCTCGAGGGACGCACGACCTTCGTGAACGCCACGGCGGCACGAATGCTGGAGTGGAGTGCGGCAGAAGTGATCGGCAAACCCCTTGCCCCACTCCTGTATAGACTTCATGACGAAGGAGCAGAGTATGTCCAGGATCCCTTATGTCTTTCCGCTGCAGTACGCGACGGAGCGGTGCACCGTGTACAAAACGATGTGTTCACCAGTAAAAGCGGAGTGTCATTCCCGGTCCAATACGTAACCAGTCCGATCCGTGAACAGGATCGACCAGTGGGCGTCGTGGTGGTGTTTCAAGATATCACCGCGCGGAAGCAGCTGGAATGTTTGCAACAGGCACAACTCTCCATCAGCCATATCCTCGCTCAGACCAGCACGCTCGAAGAAGCCGTCCCCCAACTGCTCCGCGTGATCGGAGAAATGGGACCGTGGGAGATGACGATCTTCTGGCACAAAGAATCGATCAACGAAAGACTGGTCTGTGAAGGCACGTGGATGCGACCATCCTGCCGCTGGGATGAATTCGCCACGATCTGCCGGAATAGCGAATTCCCTCCGGGGATGGATTTTCCGGGGGTTGTCTGGAGTACGAAACTGCCGCTTTGGATTCCCGATGCGTTGACCGATGCCCGCTTCACCCGCGCGCCAACCGCCGCCAGGCTGGGCATACACGGGGCCTGCCTCATCCCCATCCGAACCGGGACCGTGATCCACGGTGTACTGGAACTGTATGCCGACAAGCCTCGTCTTCCTGATCGCCAACTCATTCACATCTTGACCGATACCGGCATGAAAATCGGACAGTTTATCGACCGCGCGCGAGCCGGGTCGGCATTACGCGCGACCCATCGAATGACACAGAATTTGCTCGCCAGCCTGCCTGGTGCCATCTTCCTCTGCGCCCGTGACTTCAAGATCCAATATGCCAATACCCTGGCGCATCACTACTTCGCCGTCGGGGGAGCGTCCTTAGTCGGGAGGCCGCTGTTCGAATGCCTCGCGCTCAGTGAGGCCGCGGCGCAACAATTGATCAAAGAATGGGCTGCGCTCAATGCCGATTCACCGCATCAGGCCCCCGAACGCGAATGCGAAGTCGCTTCACGACTGTATCGGTACCGCTTCTTCCCGGTCGCCACTCCGGAAAGCGCTCAGTATCAGGTAGGCATCGTGCTGTGGGACGTCACCGACGACAAACATCTGCAGGATCAACTGATTCAATCGGAGAAGCTTACCAGTCTGGGCACAATGGTCTCGGGGATGGCGCACGAGATCAATAATCCGGCTCAAGCCATACTCAGCATGGCCGAGCTGATTCAGGAAGAAAAAGACCCGGCAGTGATCAAGGAATTTGCCGCCGATATCGTCGGCTACGCACGCCACGTCTCCACTGTCGTGCGGGATTTCGCCGGATACGCTCGTTCGGCTGGCCGGGACGGCGAAACGGAAATCGATGTGGCGGAGCGCCTCATGGAAGCCGTCAAGATGGCCCGCCGAGGCCCACATTTCGGCTACGTCGATGTCGTCACGCGCTTCGACGCCCCCACTTTTCTGCGCGCCCGCAAGAGCGAACTCGATCAGGTCTTCGTCAACTTGATCAACAATGCCACGCAAGCCATGGACGGGAAAGGCCGCCTGACCTTAGGCGCGGCTCAAGACGGTGCGTGGATTGATGTGACGATTTCGGATACCGGACCGGGCATTCCCGCTGCCGTGCGGCCTCGCATCTTTGATCCATTTTTTACTACGAAGGCGCCGGGAAAGGGGACGGGGCTGGGTCTCAGCATCGTGCATAAGATCGTGACTCGGCATGCAGGGACGATTACGGTGGACAGCACCGAAGGGGAAGGCACCACGTTTAGGCTGCGTTTTCCGGCCTTGTTGCAGTAAAGGGGAAACAAGCACGGGTCGACGACGAGCCCGCGGAGGGATTTACGCGCGGGAACGAGAAGAATAGGCCCGCTTAAAGACGGACCGCAATCCGAAGTAGGCGAATGAATCCTTCAGATTGGAATAGAGGCGTTTGAAGGCGCCCATCTCGGGATTGGTCACATACTCGAGCGTCAGCACAATCCGCTCTTCCTGATCGCCGAGCGGCGTCACGGCATGCCAGAGCTTGTCTCCATTGAAGATCACCAGATCGCCGGGCGCTGTGGCCAATTCCATATGTACCGGCTGTTTACCCGGCACATCTTTAAAGAGATCACATACTAAGCGGCATTGTTTGGACTGATCCAGCAACCCCAGCAGAATCGTGTACCGCGCGCCTTTATAGTAAGAGGTATCGTAGTGGTATCCGATGTGGTCGCCGGCTTCCGTGTAGTAATACAAGGCACAGGAATGCGGATCGTTGTCGGGGCAGAGTAGAAGATTGACCCTGGTCAACTGATTGAGCATGGCTCGAAACGCGTCTGAACGATACAGGTCCATGAACTGCGGGGCCTGCTCCCTCACCGTATAGTAGCTGACACTGCCGCCCTTCTTATGTCCCGGAATGTAATTGCGATTCAACCCGGATTTGAGCACCTGCGCCTGTGACGCCAGCTCGGCCTCGACAAACTCGCGCGGCAGAAATTGGGGAATATACAGAAACTCGTTCTGCTCCCAATAGTCGCGCTCCAACCGGTCGAGATCCAGGGCCGAAATGGCCCGCTCAACCGCCTCTGTTACGCTGCTTGCACAGGCCTGCGTCATGCGTCCCTCACTGAGTCCGGATTCATCATGGTTCCACTGAGGACATCGTCTTCCGATGAACAAAACGCCACTTAAAAAAAAGCAAGTTGCTTGCAGGATGGTCAAAAAGTCCGTCCAGTGAGGCCGCAGCGAGCAGAGAACCGAGGCGTACCCTTGTGGTACGTTGAGGGTCTCTGCGATGCGAGAACAAAGCTGAGGGGCTTTTTCACCATCCTGTTAGGGTCGGCTCAATACCGGCGCCCGTACGATTTCTACATCGGCCGGGGCCTTGAAATCAAATAGGTCGTCCTTCAGTCCGCTGTTCGGCTTCAGTTCTGAAAATTCAAAGGTGGCGACATTGCCACTGACCTCGTGGAGCG
>CAADGJ010000367.1 GCA_900696505.1 uncultured Nitrosospira sp. | reverse complement strand
TTCAGAAATCGTTGCGGGAAGGGTTCGGACTGGTGGTGTCCGAAGCGCTGTGGAAAGAAAAGCCGGTCGTCGCCGGAAATACCGGCGGGATCCCCATGCAATTCCCTGAGCCTTTTCAACGGAACCTTGTCGACAGTGTCGAGGCGTGCGCCGAGCGGGTGCGCCATCTCCTGCATCATCCTGGTGCGCGTGCGGAGTTCGGGCGGGCGGGACGTGAACATGTACGCCGGCATTTTCTGATGCCGCGGCTGGTGCGTGATGAACTACGGCTGATTAAACAGGTGTTGAACGCCTCGTGAACCAAGTGACACGTCTCGTCCGGGCAGCGTGTGGTGGCGCCATAGGTTCGCTACCTATCTCGATGGGTGAACAGGCCAGCCATGGAGCATAGCCGTATGGCTCAGAATCACGACACCATGCAGTCGGACTACAATCATCTATTGACGCTCTGGACCTCCGGTGTTCGGGATTACCACACCATGTTGTCGGATTATCTAACGGCCAATTCTATCTTTGTCGCCGTCATCGGCCTGCTCGTGTCGCGCGAATCTCTGGCGCTGCCGTTTACGCTGGTCATTGTCCTGCTGAGCACGATCGGCATTCTCATGAGTGCGCAGATGGCGATTGTGCTGGGCCGGTTTTCCGGACAGAACGCGTTGTGGGAATGGCAGCTGCGGGGAATCGAGTCCATGCCGGACTGGCTGGACCGGAAGCCGGTGAGCACGCTGTATCGATTGCGCGAGCATCGGGAAACGATTGTGGATGACACCAATGAGCCGCGCTCGTTCGCGCCATCCTGGGCCTTCCGTCAACATCGGCAGTGGTGGGCGCATCGAGCGGTCAGCTTCCCCTGGTTTTTCGGCACGGTCTATGGCCTCTTTCTGTTGTGGGGCGTGACGCAGATCGCGAGGTCGAGCATGATGTTCTGGTGACCCGCCGGTTGTACGCCTCGGTGCATCTTCTCCTTTCCCTTCTGTGAGGAATCATTCTTCCCGCTGTTCTTTTCTCGCATTCCTACATGAGTCAGAGATGAAGACCACATGAAGAAGTCTTCATGGAAGGAAACCCCTGCGCTGTCCCTGCTATGATGGCGCTATCCCACGGACGATGGCCCCCTTGTTCAGTCCTCACGGTCGCCAGTGAAACGAGGTATGTATGCGAATTCTGGTCATCGAAGACGATGCGGATCTGGCGCAATTTCTGCGTAAAGGATTGGAGGAGGAGCGCCATACGGTGGAGATGGTCGCCGACGGCGAAACCGGACTCATGCTGGCCGTGGACGAGAGTTACGATCTCCTGATCGTGGACGTGATGCTGCCCAAGGTGGACGGATTGACCCTGTGCCGGCGTCTTCGTGAACGCGGGAATCGTTCTCCGATCCTGCTCCTCACCGCGCGCGATTCAGTGGAGGACAAGGTCGCCGGCCTCGACGCCGGGGCAGATGATTATTTGACCAAGCCCTTTGCGTTTACAGAACTCGTCGCGCGCATCAGAGCACTGCTGCGCCGAGGCGGGCCACACGTCGGCAGCCGCCTAAAGGCGAAGGATCTGGAAATGGACCCGGCTTCCCGGCGGGTGTGGCGGGGCGGAAAGGAAATCACGCTCACGAGCAAAGAATTCTCCCTGTTGGAATTTCTTCTGCGAAACCGCGATATCGTGCTGACCCGCACGGCAATTCTGGAGCGGGTGTGGGGATTGAACTATGATCCGATGACAAACGTGGTGGATGTCTATATCCGTTCCTTGCGCGTGAAGATCGATCGGGATTTTTCTTTCCCCTTGATCGCCACGGTGCGCGGGGTGGGCTATAAGCTGGAGGCGAGTGAGTGAGCAGCTTTCGCACCCAGTTCCGGCTGTATACGGTCGCCATGATCGCGGCCCTGCTGGGCGGATTCAACGTAGTCGTCTACACAGGCTTTCATAGTCTGCTGCAGCAATATGTGGACGGCCGTTTGTTCGGCTTCGCGGATACATTGGCCGAGCTGATCGAGCAACGACCGGAACTGCTGAAACGATCGGACCATGAAATCGTGGTGCCGCGGGGCGCGCAGGTCGCCGACGACCGGATGAAAGAACTCCGGGAAGTGTCGCATTCCGTTCATATCCTGGCCCTCGATGGCACGGTCGTCTGGCAGGGGAGCGGCGTGGTGCCAAGGCCGTCGGTAGACGAGACGGTGCTGGCGCGAGGCAAACGGGGCGAAGTGGTGTATGAGACGCTCGAGATGGAATCGGGAGCCTCGGTGCGGCAGGTGTTTGTGCCGATCCGGCAGCAGGATGAAGTGCGATATATGCTGCAGGCCGAAGAGTCTCTGGCGTTTTTCCGCCGAACCCATCGCAGTCTCATGGGGCTGCTCATGCTCGGATCCGTGGCTGTCCTGGCGACCTCCTGGTTTGGTAGCGGGTGGTTGGCCAGGAAGGTACTGCACCCGGTGGAAGCGTTGAGTCGCACCGCCGAAGGCATCTCCGAGTCAGCCCTGCGCTCGCGGGCAAATCTCAATGCACCGTTTCAAGAATTCGAACGGCTGGCCCAAGCGTTTAATGCGATGCTGGATCGGTTGCAGCGAGCCTCTGAAAGCCAGCGGCGATTTACCGACTATGCCGCACATGAAATGAAAACTCCGCTGACCGTCATGCAGGGCAACTTGGAAGTTGCGCTACAGCGCGCCCGATCGGCCGATGACTACCGCGATGTTCTGGTCTCGAACCTTGAACAAGTGCAGCGGCTCATCGTCCTGACCCGTTCGCTCCTGACGCTGGCACGGTTTGCCGGGGAACGGCCGCCGGTGGAGTTGTCGGTGCTGTCGCTTCAGCCGCTGCTCAAAGAATTGATCGATGACCTCACGCCGGTGGCGGAGGATCGGCGTCTCAGCTTGGTGCTGGAGGAGGAGCCAGTGCAACCGGTGTTGGGAGATGCCGAGCGGCTCAAGCAAGTCTTCATCAATTTGCTGGATAACGCGCTGCGGTACACGGATCCCGGAGGACGCGTGGCGGTACGCCTGAGCAGCGCACAGCAGCAGGTGCGTGTGGCTGTGCGAGATACGGGGCAAGGGATTGCCCGCGAGCATTTGCCCCATCTGTTCGAGCCGTTTTACCGGACCGACCCGGCGCGCGCCAGGGATTCGGGCGGGCACGGCCTCGGCCTCCCGATTGTGAAAGAAATTATGGATGCGCATCATGGCGCCATCACCGTGGAGAGTGAAGTAGGGAAAGGGTCGGTGTTCATGCTGACCTTCCCCGCCATCCAATCATAATGATTCGTCCGGCAGCTCGTCGTTCTTCCTAGTCGTGCCTATCCTCTTTTCGTTGTCATTCCTTCCAGCCGCATGTCGTTCAGCATGAAGAATTCTTCATGCCCTACTCATCGGCACTTCATCTCGCGCCGGTAGAGTGTGGTGACGGAATGGCATGGGTGTCATGCCGCGCGGCATGACAGAACGAAAGGGCGATGCGATGAAGCAGGTCATTTCCTTGGCGCCGGTGATGTTGCTCATGGTCTTGGTGATGGGCGCGATGGGACTCATGGTTTTCTGGGGCCTGTCCCTGCTCGACTTATCCGAGTAAGACACCGGGAGGAGGCGCCGTGAGAGAAGAAGGAGATCATCCCGGACGGCGGTGGGCGATCATCCTCGCGGGGGGAGACGGAGTCCGGATGCAGCCGGTCGTGAAGCGCTGGTTGGGTCGGACGATGCCGAACCACTACTGTCGATATGTCGGAACCAGGTCTCTGTTTCAACATACGCTCGACCGCATGCGCTACGTCACGAGTCCTGCGCGCACGCTCGTGGTGGTCGGACGAGGTCACCAAGAAGCCTGGGCGCAGATCGGTCAGCGACATCCTGGCATGGTCCTGGTGCAACCCCGCAACGCCGGCACGGCAGCCGGATTGTTTCTGCCCCTGACCTATATTCGTGCGCGGGATCCGGCGGGGATGGTGGTGGTTACGCCGGCCAATCAATTCATCTGCCCGGACGAGCGGTTGCCCGCGGAGATTTTGTACGCCGTCCGGGCGGCGGAAAAGTTGCCGGCGAACCTGGTCGGGCTTGCCGCGCGACCGGATGGACCGGACAGCGAGTATGCCTGGATCAAATCCGGTCATGAACTGGTCAGGCTGGGCCTTCGCTCGATCCGCGCGGTCAAAACCTTCTTGCACAGGCCGGAGCCCGACCTGGCGCGGTTGGCCTATGCTTCGGGAGCGCTGTGGCATACAGGGATCATGGCAGCGAGTGTTGAGACGTGGTGGAATCTCGGCCGGAGAGTCCTGCCGGAGATGATGAGATTGTTCGAGCGACTGGGCGAGGTGATCAATACCCCGAGGGAACCACAAGCCCTTCGCGACATTTACGCGCGCATGCCGGTCCGAAGTTTCTCACGGGATCTCCTGGCTGCTGTACCAGGCGTAGCCGCAGTGATGGAGATGCAGGGAGTATGGTGGAGCGATTGGAATCATCCGGAGCGCATCATGAAGACACTCACGCGTCTGGGACGGGACACAGCCTCGGTCATGCCGCATCTCAGAGCTGCAGTGGCGGAGCGGCAATCCGCGCAGACGCTGGATATCGCGATGGCGCACCGCGCTGATGGATGGTCAGCAGAGAGATGACAGATGGCGGCTATGTGAACGTATGGCCGATCGATTGGCGCTGCTCCGGGCACAGCGGGGTGTATCGCCCCACCGGTGGGTAGCGGCTGCCGCAAATGTCAACAATGCGTGTGGATCGCGGCAGGGGCACTAGCCGGAAATGGAGGCTCGACCGCGGACTTCCGGGCGGAGGTGAATGAACAAGACGTGGCACTTGTCTTGCGTCAACGACACCTGGGTTCCTCACGTTCATCTCTCCATGGCATGAGTCCCGCGCTTCGGTTCAGTTCTCGGCCGGCGCTCTCCGATGGACCTCCGGCCGCCCGGAACAATCGTCCAACTTGTGAAGGAGCAGCCATGACGACACCACCATTCGTGAAGCACATCTTATTCGCCACGGATTTTTCAGACGATGCCAGCCGTGCACAAGAGTATGCGGTTCATCTCGCCGGCGCCTGCGATGCGAAGCTGGATGTCTTGCATGTCATCGAGGCGCCCCATGAGATGCAGGCGGATGCGGAATCTCTAGGCATAGTGGGTCGCTCGCGGGACGCGGCTGCGCGACAATTGGAAGAGGTGCGGGACGAGTTAGCGCGCCGAGGCACTCCAGCCAGAGTCAGGCTGCTACTGGGAAATCCCAGCGAGCATATTCACCAGGCCGCCAGAGAACAGAATATCGATCTGATGGTGTTGGGCGCGCAGGGACGCACCAATGTGCTCTATGGGCTGATCGGGAAGACGGCGGAACGATTGATTCATGAGGGGCCCTGTCCGGTGCTGGCCGTGCCTGGATCGAGGCAGGATGCCGTGGAAATGCCGCCGACCGATCGGCCTGTGCTGATTCGGCATATTCTGGCGCCATTGGATTTTTCGACGCCATCGCTGGATGCGGTGGAATATGCTGTTCACCTGGCCAAGGGGGTCGGCGCTACCGTGACGCTGATGCACGTGCTGGAGCCGGCCTCGTATGATCTGGACTGTGGTCTCGGTGTGATTGAGGAGGAATCGTCGAAGCGAGACTATTGGAATCGGCAGTTGATCGACCTGCGAGACGTGGTGACGGCTTTCGACCTTCAAGCTGACGTGGCCCTCTGCGGCGGCGTGCCTTCCGATGCCATCCTGGCCTCCGCCTTGCGGCAACATGCCGACCTCATTGTGATGGGGACGCATGGGCGGAGAGGGATTTCTCCGGACCGATGTGGAAGCGTCGCAGAGGCAGTGTTGCGCCGGGCGACCTGCCCGGTGTTGACCGTAAAAACAGGAAAATTCGATCCAGGCCATCGCCGGGTGGTGCCGAATGCGCTGGAGCGACATGTCACCAAAGGAGAGGACGCATGAATTCCCGTAATATCTGCATGACTGCCGTGGACCTGTCTCGCCTCAGAGACGTGCTGAGGGCCCGCACGAGCGTCGGGCGTGATCGGGACCATCTGGATAGTTTAGAAGAGGAGCTCGATCGCGCTGATGTCGTGGACCCCTCCGCCATTCCGTCTAACGTGGTCACGATGAACTCACAAGTCCGGATCGAAGATGTGGATACCGGCATGGTAAATGTCTATACGCTGGTGTTTCCTTCGGACGCCAGCATCGCTGAAAGGAAAATATCGATCCTCGCACCGATCGGTACGGCGTTGTTGGGTTCCCGGGTGGGCTCGACGGTCAATTGGCCTGTCCCGGCTGGAAGGCGAACCATGCGCATCAAGGACGTTCTGTACCAACCTGAGGCCGCAGGCGATTACCACCTGTAGGTGTGTGGTGGTGAAGGCATCAGAGTTGCTCATCCCATAGAGTGTCACTGAAGAAGAGCGGATGTTCGTCGTGCACGAGACGAGGCATTTCGCCGTACCCTTTTCAATCATGCGCCCAGCACAGTTCGGAGGCATCAATGGACGTACGCAGCAAGGTGTATACGTATCGAACCGCGGTTCAGTGGACGGAACAAAAGAAAGGGACGATTTCAAGTGAGGGTAAGCCGGACATTCAGGTGGCAACACCGCCTGAATTCAAGGGGCATGCAGGAATCTGGTCACCGGAGGATTTGTATGTGGCGGCGGCGAACATCTGCCTCATGACCACATTTCTGGCTGTTGCGGAACGGGGCGGCCTGGCGTTCACCGCGTACCACTGTGAAGCGGAAGGTCGTCTGGAACTCGTGGAGGGAAAGTTTCAGGTCACGGTGATCACCCTGCGCCCACACATCACGCTTTCGCCAGGAGGGGATGTCTCGAAAGCGAAGGAACTGATTGAAAAGGCGGAAGCCAATTGCCTGATCTCCAACTCGATGAAAACCCGTATCGCGTTGGAGCCCACGATCGTCTGACGTGCCGGCTGTGGCATCTTGCGCCAGGATCAGGTGTGGGATGGGGTGATTCTCTCCAGTCCACCGTGCTGCGGTCTTCCACGCCTCTAAAAACAATCTCTACCCAGAGCATTGACCGAGATCCTCGTGCCGGTTCGATTGGCACGGGGATCGCATCTACTCCTGTGGGGGCGCTTGGGTCTTTCCGATGGGGCCGCTCAAAAAGGGGGCACACCATGCACCTACGAATCGGAGTGATTGCTGTCTCGCAGTTGGTCCTCTTGTCGGCGATTGTGGTTGCCGTGTATGCGGGCCCCGGGAACGTCGGCAAGGGAAAGACGCTTTACGCCAATCTGTGCATCCGTTGCCATGGTGTGGACGGAAAAGGAAAGGGCGAGATGACCTTCACGCCGCCGGTCGCCGACCTCACCGCTCCTGCCGCGCAAACCAAGTTGGATGCCACGCTACTAAAAACGATTCATGATGGGCGAAGGGAGACGGCGATGGGGGCCTGGAAGTTTGTCCTGTCGGAAGAAGAAATGCGTGATGTGACGGCCTATCTGCGGCAATTGGGCAGTGAGGCTGGCCGGGGACGTCCCTAGAAATGGAACCTCTCATCTGATGAATTGGCGCATCTTTGGCTGGGGAATTGCGGCACTGTGGATGATCACGATCGGCATCATGTCGACGTTTCTCGTGCAGGGGCATACGAGACCGGGGAATGACGGTCGCACAGAAATCATCCTGGCGCCATCCGAGCGAGATCTGGTGCTGGCGGAGATGCGCGGCTTGCTCAAGGCGATCCATGGGGTGGTCACCGTGCTGGGAGCAGGGGATCAACCGTTGAAGGCGGCTGAAAGCTCCGCCCGTGCGGCCGGCATGGCGATGGCAGCGGACGTCAATCCGGCCATCATGTTGAAACT
>CAADGJ010000366.1 GCA_900696505.1 uncultured Nitrosospira sp. | reverse complement strand
ACTTCGTCAGAAACTCAGCATGTCGGTCCGGGGCACTTGGTCGGTCTCTGCGCTCGTGCTTGTTGTCGGGTGCCTTCCATGCCGTCCACAGGTCATACTGTGGGCGGCATGGTTGTATCTGACCTCAATTGTCATAGCCGTTCCAGTCGGCACCCGGTCCCTGGATTTCACACATCGCGCCTGAATCGATTCACTTGATCCTGCTAGAATGCCGGCATGGATCTCATCACCACTCACCTGAATGCAGACTTTGACGGATTGGCCTCCATGGTGGCGGCCAGGAAATTGTATCCCGGTGCTCTTCTGGTCTTTCCCGGGGGCACTCAGGAATCCGTCCGAAAGTTTCTAGCCGATCACGACCTGGGCATCTGCCGCCTCAAGGATGTGGCATTGGAGCATGTGCATCGATTGATCCTGGTCGATGTTCAAGAGCCGGAGCGCATCGGTCCCTTGAAGGTGCTGAGTTCGCGCAAGGACCTGGACGTCCATATATTTGACCATCATGGAAACGGCGAAGGGTTAGAGACGTCGGCCTGGCCGTCAAAGACGCAGCGCCATATCGAGCCGGTGGGGGCCACTGCAACGCTGCTGATCGAGCGCCTGCAATCGCAGCAGGTCGCCCTCACTGCTGCTGAAGCCACGGTGCTGGCAATGGGCCTGTATGAGGAAACAGGCTCGCTGGCCTATCCCACGACGACTCCGCGCGATCTGGAAGCCGCGGCGTTTGTCCTCCGTGCCGGAGCCGATTTGAACCGGGTCGCAGAGACGCTGCAGCATCCGCTTGATCCGGATCTCATTGCCCTGCTGAACGATCTGCTGCAATCAGGGGAGATCTACTACTTGGAAGGCCGAAAAATCCTCGTCGCTTCGAGTGCATACGATCGATATACGGGAGACCTTGCCGAGGCGGTTCAGCGGCTCGCGGAACTGCAAGGATTTGATGCGGTGATCGTGGCCATTGCGATGGACGAGAAGGTTCAGATTATCGGACGGAGCCGCAGGCCGGAGATCGATGTGGCGTGGATTGCGCGCGAGTTTGGCGGCGGCGGACATGCCGTGGCGGCCGCTGCCAGTGTTAAAGGCCGTACGCTCGTGGAAGTGCAGGAACAACTGACTCGTCTGCTGACCGAACGGTACCGCCCGACGTTGTTAGCCCGGGATGTGATGACCACGCCCGTCAAGTCGATTGTCGCGGATGCCACCGTGACGGAGGCGGAACGGTCCATGACCACCTACGGTGTCAACGTGCTGCCGGTGGTTGATACGAAAGATCGATACATCGGCATGATTTCACGGGAAACCGTTCAGAAGGCCCTGTTTCATCAACTCGGAGATCAGCCGGTAGGAGATCTGGCCGGCAGCGGACACTATAGCGCATCGCCCGACACGCCGTTCCATGACATCGAGACACGGATGATCGAATTGAATCAGCGTTTCGTACCGGTGTTGTCCGACGGCAAGATAGTGGGTGTCATCACGAGAACCGACCTGCTCCGTAGCTTGCATGACGATGTGCTGGCATCTGCGCGCAGCAAACCGAAGTCATTCATAGGACTGGAGTCACCCGGAGGAGTGCGGAAGCGGGATCTGAAAGGACTGCTGCGGGATCGGTTGCCTCCTCGCGTCCATGACTTGCTGCACGCATCAGGTGTATTGGCCGAACGACTGGGCTTGTCACTCTACGTGGTCGGAGGATTCGTCCGCGATCTGTTGCTCGGTCTCGAGAATCTCGATGTGGACCTGGTCGTCGAGGGGGATGGCATCGCGTTTGCGCGCGCCCTCGCGAAGGAGCGTGCCGGTCGCGTCAAGGTGCATGAACGGTTTGGCACGGCCGTGGTACTGCTGCCGGACGGGTTTAAAATCGATGTCGCAACAGCCCGTACCGAGTACTACGAGTATCCGACGGCCTTGCCGACTGTGGAGCAAAGTTCCATCAAGAAGGATCTTTACCGGCGGGACTTCACCATCAATACGTTGGCGGTGGCGCTGAGGCCTCGAAATTTCGGTCAGCTCATCGATTTTTACGGCGGGCAACGCGATCTGAAAGAGCGGCTGATTCGTGTGCTTCATAGTTTGAGTTTTGTTGAAGATCCGACGCGGGTGTTTCGGGCGATCCGGTTCGAACTGCGCTTCGACTTTCATTTGAGTAAAGACACGTTGGCCTTGATTAAGGGCGCGGTGAAGATGGAACTGTTCCATCGACTGTCCGGCCAGCGCCTCTTGGATGAACTGCGGTTGTTGTTTTCTGAACGCACCCCGAGGCAGGCGGTGCGCCGGCTAGCCGACCTTGATCTGTTGCGGTTTATTCACCCAACGTTGACCTGGTCTGCCAGGCTGGATCGACGGCTCAGCGAGCTGGAAGCGGCGTTGGATTGGTATCGGCTGTCGTGTCTCGACCGGACCATCGATGGATGGGTGGTCTACGCCATGGCGCTCGCGGAGACCATGCCGGATGAAGCCGTCCGCGACATGCTCGAACGTTTTCCCTTTACCGAAGCGGAACGGACCGCCATAAACCAGGCTCGGTTCCTGACGCAGCCGGTATGCCGGACGTTAGCCAGGCGTGCACCTCTCCGGCCATCGGAAACGGTCGCCGCCTTAGCCGGCTTCTCAGAAGAGTGCCTGGTGTTCCTTCTGGCGAAGAATGGCTCGGACACCGCTAAACGGTCTCTGTCCCAGTATCTCACTACGTATCGTGACATAAAACCGGCTCTCACCGGAAAGGCGCTCCAGGCCCTTGGTCTGAAGCCAGGCCCTGTCTACCGGACCATATTGGAGCGGTTGACCGAGGCGCGTTTAAATGGAGAGGTACACACTGAAGAGGAGGAACGGGCACTGGTCAAGGATCTTATCGCGCGACGGCGTTCAGCCTCCTAGGCTGCAGCGCGAGGTGGCGATGCCACGCATCGGCGATGGCCACAAGGTGAGAGAGGGGAGGCCTATGCGCACCCCTAGGCGACCGAACTGCAGCGAGGGGATTAAGCCAGCGGCTCAACCGGCTCGAGTTCGTCGTGTGTATCGACGGCACGAGCCTCTTTCCCCATCGCGGCGAGAAGGCCGTCGTAGACGATGCGAGCCGCGTCAGACCATTTGGGATTGAATGGGCGACCAGCGAAAGCGGCCTCAGCCGCTTTTTTCTCATCGTGGGTAATTTGTCGAGGAGTCAGTGTGGTGTCCATACGAATAATAATAGATCGCTTCAGGGCAATGTCAAGGACTCTGCGCATCGAAGAACCCCTCTCGTTCGTTGGGGGCTGTGCAGAAATCTCCGGCAGTGATCAACGCAGAGACTTCACTATTCACGGTTTTGCCCCAAGCACGGCAGGGGGAAGGATTCGATCAAGTTCCGCATACGTTGACCGAAACAGTTCAGATGCCTTCTCTGCGCTGATCATCCTAAAGGACAGGGTGTCGCCCGGTGCCAGTTGCGCAGCAAGCGACCGATCGGCACCGATCATCGTGGCGAGCTTGGCATACCCGCCCGTCGGCTGACAATCTGCCATCAGGAGAATCGGTTGTCGATTGGACGGAACCTGAAGACTGCCGACGCATACCGCTTCGGAGACAATCTCCGCTGAAGCACGATGCGGGAGCTCCGCGCCCTCCAAGCGATAGCCCATCCGGTCGGATTCCGTCGTCACCCGGTATGGACTGCTGGTTAACAGTCGAATGGCGTCGTCGGTAAAATAATCTGATTGCGGGCCCGGCATGACTCGCACGGCGGGAGAGCCCGTGTACCGCGGTCGATATCGTTCCGGCAGCGAACGACCTATGGGCTGTGCTGCAGCTCGTGAAGCAGTTCCCACGAAGAGTTGATCCCATTTCTTCACCGCTCGGCCTGCCAGCCCGCCCAATCCACTCCGCACATGGGTTGAAAGACTTCCCAGTATCATTGGGCCGGTGATGCCGCCAGCCACTGTGAGATAGGCGCGGGCACCCTGTCGTCGCATCCCGAACTGTAACCGGCTTCCAGCCGGCATGGCGACCACGGTCCACATGGGAAGCGCGAGACCGTTGCTGGTGGGTGAAAGATCGGCACCGGTGATGGCGATCCTGACCGCTTGCTCAAACAGCAGTTGAGGCCCCTGGAGTGTGATCTCCAAACCGGCGGCCTGGTCAGGATTACCGAGCAGGCGATTGCCGACCATGAGCGCCCACGGGTCCATCGCTCCACTCACCGACACGCCGAATCGTTGATATCCGGAACGACCGAGATCCTGCACGGTGGTGAAGAGGCCGGGATGCAGCACATGAATGAGCGGCTGTTTAGTCGGCATGATCGAGTCGTCTGACGGAAATTCCGCTCTCCGCGAACATTGTTCGCAGCGCATGGGCCAGCCGAAGAGCATCCGGGGTATCGCCGTGGAGGCAGAGGGTATCGATGTGGAGGTGGAGCATGGTCCCATTGGCTGCAACAACAGTCCCATCGTGTACCAGTGCGTGCGCCCGCGCGAGCACAGTCGATTCATCATGGAGCACCGCATGCGCCTCCGTCCTGGGTACTAAACGACCATCGGCTTGGTAGGCTCGATCGACAAATCCTTCCGCGGCGACTGCTAGCCCATGCGCCCTTCCAGAGGTGAGGAGTTCGGAACCGGCCGATCCGATCAGAATCAACCGGCGATTGAGTTGGACGATTGCGGCTGCGATCGCATCCGCAAGTTCCGGATCACGTGCCGCCATGTTGTAGAGGGCTCCGTGCGGTTTCACGTGAGAGAGCCGGATGCCTTCCGCCTGACCGATCGCCATCAATGCACTCACCTGTGACAGAATGAGGTCGAGCACGAATCCTTGGGAGAGCGGCAGTTCCCTGCGTCCGCGTGATTCCCGATCAGGTAACCCGGGATGCGCACCGATCGCCAGGTCGTACTGTCTCGCCAGTTGAATGGTACTGCGCATCAGTGCCGCATCGCCTGCATGCACGCCGCAGGCGATGTTCACCGAGGTCACGTACGGGATGAGACGAGCCTCCACATCCCGTTGCTCAGGCGTTGCCGCTTCGCCGACGTCACAGTTCAGATCGATGTGGCGCAACCGGGTCATGCCGGGTCTCCTGCCAGTTGCGCGAATTCTTCCTCCTCGATCGCCACGAATCGCACCTGGTCGCCCGGAGCGAGCAGAAACGGTTTGGGCCTGTGGAGATCGAATAGCACGACCGGCGTGCGCCCGATGATGCGCCACCCACCGGGACTGGCTTGGGGATACACGCCGGTCTGTGTGCCCGCGATGCCCACTGAGCCTGCGGCCACATATTT
>CAADGJ010000365.1 GCA_900696505.1 uncultured Nitrosospira sp. | reverse complement strand
CGATCCCTCAAGTAACGAAATACCTCAGGACGCAGGCCGAAGAACTCATGCGGCAGCAAAGCAGGGCCATGGGCATGGCCGTATACCAGCGGTTGCTGCTGTTGGAGGAGGAATTGCTTGCGATCACTGCACGACAGCAGGTCGGTGCTTCCGGGCAGTCCGAAGAGAGGCCTTCGCGGACGCTATCGAGCCGTTCGGGATTCATCGGCATGGCCTCTGTCTCGGAAGCCGACGGAACGGCGGTGTTTGGTGGTGGGCAGCGGTCCCGCGCTTTCAGCTCTGCGGAGCGTGCGATACTTCGTCAGAACAAGACGCTCCTCACGGTCGAACCCGCTGGTGTTGACCGACCTCGTTTTTTTCTTTCCACCCTGTCGGAGCAAGATGGCCGAGTGGTGGTCGCGGAAATCAAGCACGACTTTTTGTGGGATGTGGGCGATAGTCTTGCGCCACCGCCCAATACGTCACTGTGTGTTTTCGCCCAGGCTGGGCAAACACTACTTTGCACCGATGCTGCGTCCGTAGCGCTGTCGGAGCAGTGGGTAGCGCAGGGCAAAGCCAGCTCCGGAAGTTTCACATGGCGAGATGGCGATGACGAGAAGCTGGCGCGGGCCTGGGGCATCCCGCTCAGGTCCAGATTCTCGACGGATTCCTGGGTGGTGGTGTTGAGTAAACCCATGAGTGTGGTGTTGGATCAGGCGAGCGACCTCCGCCGTCAGGTCCGCCTGGCTATCATCGCGGCGGTGTTTGCCTCAGCCCTCCTCGGTGTGGTTCAGATTCGAAAGTTCCTGGGCCCCCTTGAACAGCTCGGGGAGGGCACCGGACGGATCGCGGCAAGGAATTTTTCAACGCCGGTGCAGGTGACGAGCGGCGACGAATTCGAGGACTTGGCCTCGTCGTTCAACGCGATGGCCAGCCGGTTGAATCAACAGTTCACCCAGTTGGCCACGATCCATGAGATCGATCGCTCGGTGCTGTCGGTGCTCGATCCCAGTCGCATTGTCGATACGGTGTTGACCCGATTGCGCGAGGTGTCGCCTTGCGACGGCATTGCCATGCTGCTGATGGATTCGTCCGATCCGGCGCGTGGCTGGCTCTATGTCAGATCGGGGGCGAAGAACAAGCCGACGACGATGACCGGCGTGCCTGTGAGCGAAGAAGAGCGCCGGATGCTGGCCTCCCACGAAGGCGACACCGCGCTGATCGGGGTGGATAGAGCCGCTGCGTTTGCCACCCTCTGTAGACCGGGCGTGACGGCTCTGATGGTGCTGCCCTTGTTCCGCTCACGCGATTTGCTGGGTGCGATCGCGATGAGTTACCGCCAGGCACCGGAGATGGACTCCGAGCACAAGACACAATTGCGTCAGTTGGCCGATCAGGTGGCGGTGGCGCTGAGTAATGCTTCTGATCTGGCGGAGCGGAAGCGGGCCGAGGCCTCGCTGCGTGAAAGCCATACGCGGCTCGAGCAGGCCATGACCGACCTGCAGACCGCACAGCAGCAAATGGTGCAGCAGGAACGGCTTCGCGCCTTAGGCCAAATGGCGAGCGGCATCGCGCATGATTTCAATAACACGCTGTCGCCCATTATGGGGTTCAGCGAACTGTTGCTCATTGCGCCGCAGATGTCGGCCGATCCGGCACAACTCAAGGAATATCTCCAGACCATCAATATGGCCGCCAAGGATGCGGCGAAAGTCGTCAGCCGTCTGCGCGAATTTTATCGGCCCCGCCTCGATGCGGACCTGGCCGGCATCGTGGATCTGAATCAACTGGTCGAGCAAAGTGTGAAGCTCAGCCAACCGAAATGGAAAGATCAAGCCTTGGCGAACGGAGTCGCCATCGACATCAAGACGGAATTGGCGAGGGTGCCGCCTGTAGCCGGGCACGAATCGGAATTGCGGGAAGTACTGACCAATCTTGTCTTCAACGCCGTGGATGCCATGCCGAAGAGCGGGTCGATCACGCTGCGGACGAAGGCGGATGGCGACCATGTGCGCCTTGAAGTCAGCGATACCGGCACGGGCATGACCGAGGAGGTCCGTCAGCGTTGCCTGGAGCCGTTTTTTTCCACCAAGGGCGAAAAGGGGTCCGGCCTCGGATTGGCAATGGTGTATGGGATCATCAAACGGCTGCGCGGGACGATCGAGATAACCAGTGCTGTCGGCGTCGGGACGACATTCAGCATCCGTTTGCCGATTCAGTCCGAGCAGGAGGCGAGTACCAAACAGGAGGGCAACAGCCTGGCCGGGGTGCGGCTGCAGATACTTGTCGTCGATGATGATCCGCTGGTGGGGCGTGTGACCGGCGAATATCTGCGGGTGGCCGGCCATCAGGTCGAGGTCGTTACCAGTGCGGCCGAAGCGGTGAAGCGGTTCAACCCCGAGCGGGTGCACCTGGTCGTGACCGATCATGGCATGCCGAACATGACCGGGCGACAGTTGGCCGAAGTCATCAAACAGGTGTCGCCGGACACGCCGGTGGTGCTGCTGACGGGCGGCGATGAGATTGAGGTCACGGAGACCACGTCCCAAGCCGTCGATGCCGAGTTGAGCAAGCCGTTGACCATGGCGGCGCTGCAGCGAACGTTGTCGACCCTCACGTTCCCCGGTTCCCTCTCTGCGGAGAGCAGAAAAGAAATTGGCGATGCGGCCTGACGGTGGTAATCTCGACCGTAGGAATCTGCGGACAGAGGAGCGGCGTGAGCGCGATGCAAGACGTTGATCTGAGCACCATCAAACTGCTGTTGGTCGATGATGAAGCCCATTGCACCAAACTGATGGAGGCCTTCCTCCGGCAGGCCGGCTTTAGCCGCATGACCATGACGAATGATTCTCGTCAGGCGCTGGAGCTGTTTCAACAGGTGAAGCCGGATCTCGTCGCCCTCGACATGCGCATGCCGCACATGGATGGGCTTGAGGTGATGCGACAGTTAAGACAGGTCATTCCTGCCGATGACTATGTCCCGATTTTGATCGTGACGGGTGAGCTGGACGCGCCGACGAAACACAAGGCGCTGACCGAAGGGGCCAACGATTTCATCAATAAGCCCGTCGACGCCACGGAAGTGGTCTTACGGATCAAGAACCAGCTGCAGACCAGACGTCTCCACGGGCAGTTGCGGGTGCACAACGAACATCTCGAAGCCCAGGTCCGGCTGCGCACCAAAGTCGTGGAGCAGACGCAATTGGATCTGCTCAACCGCTTGGTCATGGCCTCCGAATACCGCTATGATCCCAAGGGGGCCCATGCCTGGCGGGTGGGCCGTCTGGCCATGCTGCTGTCAGAGATGAAGGGATTGCCGCTTGAACAGACCGACATGATCAAGAAAACCGCTCCACTTCATGATGTGGGGAAGATCGGTCTGCTGGATTCCATCGTCATGAAAGAAGGTTCCTATACTGCGATTGAGTGGGAAGCAATGAAGACGCACACCAAGATCGGATCGAAACTCTTGGCCGATAGTCGGTCTCCGCTCTTGATGATGGCACGAGAAATTGCGTTGACGCATCATGAACGATGGGACGGCACCGGATATCATCGCCTGAAGGAGACGCAAACTCCCTTGCCCGGTCGGATCGTGGCGCTCGTGGATGCATTTGATGTCATGACCCATCCACGTTCGTACAAAGGCCAGCTGAATCTCGTGGAGGCCAGGGCCGAGATCGAGCGACATGCCGGGACGCAGTTTGATCCGGAGTTGAGCGCCCTCTTTCTCAAGCTCATCGATCGTGAAGG
>CAADGJ010000364.1 GCA_900696505.1 uncultured Nitrosospira sp. | reverse complement strand
TTAAAGTTGCGCCTGAACGACTCGTCCTTCATTTACGAGCCGGAAACCTCGCTGGCGCTGGGATTCGGATTCCGCTGCGGATTCCTGGGCCTGCTCCATATGGAAATCATTCAGGAGCGACTGGAGCGGGAATACGGGCTGACCCTGATCACCACCGCACCGACCGTCATCTATCGGATCCTCACCACCAAAGGGGATGTCCTCGAACTGAACAACCCTGCGGAATTGCCTGAGCCGAGTTCGATCGCCTCCTTCGAAGAACCGTTTATTCTGGCCACGCTGATCGCGCCGGAACGGTACCTCGGCACGTTACTGCAATTGTGCCAGGAACGCCGCGGCATTCAACGGAGCATTCACTATCTGGATCCGACCCGCGTGGTCATCGCCTATGAATTGCCGCTCAACGAAGTCATTCTCGATTTTTACGACAAGCTCAAGTCGAAAACCCAGGGTTATGCGTCGCTCGATTATGAGCTGCTCGGCTACCGCGAGTCGGAACTGGTGCGCTTGGACATCCTGCTCAACGGCGAGCCGGTCGACGCGCTCTCGTTCATTACCCATAAGGAACGGGCCTATCAACGCGGTCGCCAGGTCGCCGAAAAAATGAAAGAGCTCATTCCCAAACAGATGTTTGAAATTGCCATTCAAGCGGCCATCGGCAACAAGATCATTGCGCGTGAAACCATCGGCGCCATCAAGAAAAATGTCACGGCCAAATGTTACGGCGGTGACATTTCCCGCAAGCGCAAGCTGTGGGACAAGCAGAAGGAAGGCAAGAAGCGCATGAAAGCGGTGGGACGCGTGGAAGTGCCGCAGGAAGCGTTTCTGGCCATTCTCAAGGTGGGCGAGGAATGAGCGTGGACCCCAATGCCCGTCCGGAGGAAATCCCTGCGACGAATGCACCGGCGACCCCACCCACGCCTCCCGAACCGACGACCAACGAACCACGCCTGGTCGTGGCCAACCAGCCGGCCCACAAGTCGATCCTGCGCGAATATGCCGAAGCCATCATCATTGCGATGTTGCTGGCGTTCGCCATCCGTGTCTTCGTGGTGCAGGCCTTCAAAATTCCATCCGGCTCGATGATTCCCACTCTCCTGGTGGGGGATCATATTCTGGTCAGCAAATTATCCTACGGTCTCCAGTGGCCGACGGACTGCAAGTTTCAACCGGGCTTTCCACCGGTCACCTGCTACTCCTCGCACACGGTCATCCCGTTCGGATCGATTCAACGCGGCGACATCATCGTGTTTCGATTCCCAGAGGACGAAGACAAGGACTTCATCAAGCGCGTGATCGGGCTGCCGGGTGACACCATCCACGTACGCAACAAGGTGGTGCACATCAACGGAACCCCGTTCGATGACCATGCCTTCACGCAGCACACCGATCCGCCCATTCACGACGGGCACATCAGTCCGCGAGACAATTTCGGCCCGGTGACGGTGCCGGAGGATGCCTACTTCGTGATGGGGGACAACCGGGATCACAGTCTCGACAGTCGGTTCTGGGGATACGTGCGCACGGAGAAAGTGCGCGGCAAAGCATTTCGCATTTACTGGTCGTGGAGCGGCCAAGGATCGTGGACGGAATGGGTACGATGGGAAAGGTTAGGAAAAGCCATCCAGTAGGGCGATCCGGGCATGCCGGACCGTCGAACGGGCACGCGGCAGAAGAGGCGGCGGTGGATCACGCTGGACTCGGCGCGTACATCCAGCGATTTTCCCGGGCCAGTGTGCTGGTCATCGGGGATTTGATCCTGGATCACTACGTCTGGGGCCGGGTCAGCCGGATCTCTCCGGAGGCTCCGGTGCCGGTGGTGCATGTCGAATCGGAATCATTGAAGCTCGGCGGCGCGGCGAACGTCTTCAACAACATTCTGGCACTCGGTGGCCAGGCGGATATCTGCGGAGTCATCGGGGCGGACGAAAGCGGACGGCTCCTCCTGAAAGAATTGGGCGGGCGCAGGCAGGGACGGGGCGGAGTCGTCATCGATCAAAGCCGGCCGACGACCAGAAAATCACGCGTCGTCGCCCACAATCAGCAAATCGTTCGCTATGACGTCGAACGCCGCAACGAACTCTCCAGCCTCCTGCAGCGGCGTATTCTCCGGTACGTGGAATCACGGCTGAAGGAACTCTCCTGTCTGGTGGTCTCCGACTATGCCAAGGGCGTCGTTACGGCCTCGCTGATGACAGAGTTGACTCGTTTGGCGGGACAGCGCAAGATCCCCATTGTCGTCGATCCCAAGGTGGAGCATTTCAGTTATTACAAGGGCGTGACCGTCGTGACCCCCAACCATTTGGAAGCCACACAGGCGGCCGGCGTGCAAGGCGAAGATGACAAGACCATCAATAAAGCCGGGATGGTCCTTCGCCAACGTTTGGGATGCCAGACTGTTCTGGTCACCAGAGGCGAGCGAGGGATGAGTGTCTACCAGGGGCACGGCGACCATTGGCATATTCCCACCCGCGCCAGGCAGGTCTATGATGTGACCGGTGCCGGCGACACGGTGGTCGGAACGCTGGCGCTGGCGCTCTCGACCGGAGCCAGCATGCGGGAGGCGGCCATCCTCGCGAATCAAGCTGCCGGGGTTGTGGTGGGCATGGTCGGCACTGCCACGGTGACCGCCGCCCAATTGGCGGATGCCCTGGGACAGAGCTGAGGTGAAACGTTCGGTTACGGTGGTGATTCCAGCCCGGTACGGGTCCTCGCGGTTTCCGGGGAAACCGTTGATCGACTTGATGGGCAAGCCGATGATCCAACATGTCTATGAGCAGGCAAAGGCCTGCCGCGTGGTGGATGACGTGCTGGTCGCCACAGACGACGATCGTATCAAGAGGGCCGTCGAGGGATTCGGAGGCCAGGTCCTCATGATGACGGAGCCCTATCGCACCGGCACCGATCGCGTGGCAGCCGTTGCCAAGTCTCGTGGCGGCGATTGCTACATCGACCTACAGGGGGATGAAATTCTGCTGCATCCCGACCTGATCACGGACCTGGTCGAACCATTCCTGGCCAGCGACGCGCCGATGGGCACACTCAAACGGCGGATCGACTCCGACCAGGACTTGCAGAATGCCGGTGTGGTGAAAGTCACGACAGACCGGGAAGGCAATGCTCTCTACTTTTCCCGGGCACCGATCCCGCTGGTTCGCGACGATCCGAAACGATCGGCCGTCCCAGGATTACATTTCATTCATTTGGGTCTGTATATCTATACACGCGAGACCCTCGCGAGCCTGACGGCATTACCGACCGGGATCCTGGAAGACGCGGAGAAACTCGAGCAGCTGCGCGCGCTGGAGAACGGAATCAGGATTCGCGTCTGGGAAACCTCCCAGATGTCCTTACGCATCGATAGCCCCGAGGACGTGCCGGTCGCCTTGACCCAACTTCGGGCTCATACGAGCAGAGCGGGAAGCACTCAACCATGACTATTGGCCGCATTCACAAGAAGGTGCCACGATGAGCAAGCTGATCTTTGTGACCGGGGGTGTCGTATCGTCGCTCGGAAAGGGACTGGCTTCCGCGTCCATCGGCAATCTCCTGGAAAGCCGCGGGTTGAAAATCACCTTTTTGAAACTCGACCCCTACATCAACGTCGACCCGGGCACCATGAATCCCTACCAGCACGGCGAGGTTTACGTGACGGAAGACGGGGCCGAGACCGATCTCGACCTGGGGCATTACGAACGATACACCTCGCTCACGCTGACGCGCGAAAACAACTACACCACCGGCCGTATTTATCA
This sequence comes from uncultured Nitrosospira sp., assembly GCA_900696505.1. GTDB lineage: Bacteria > Nitrospirota > Nitrospiria > Nitrospirales > Nitrospiraceae > Nitrospira_A. The sequence goes on along the minus strand of CAADGJ010000364.1, from coordinate 971 downwards.
CTCAGTCATCACAAAAGAGCGGCGCGGTGACTATTTGGGCGGAACGGTCCAGGTGGTTCCCCATGTGACCGATGAGATCAAGCAATGCATCATGCGGACGTCGCAAGGTATGGACGTCACGATCGTGGAAATCGGCGGCACGGTCGGCGATATCGAAAGCCTGCCGTTTCTGGAAGCCATTCGGCAACTTCCCTATGACGTGGGACGCGACAACGTGCTCTATGTGCACCTGACCCTGGTTCCGTACATCGGCGCCGCAGGTGAGTTGAAAACCAAACCGACCCAGCATTCCGTCAACAAGCTGCGCGAAATCGGTATTCAACCGAACATCCTGTTATGCCGCACGGATCGCTACCTTCCACCCGAGCTCAAAGCCAAGATCGCCATGTTCTGCAACGTGGAAAAGGACGCGGTCATTACGGCCAAGGATGTGGAAACCATCTACGAAGTGCCGATCGTGTTCCGCAAGGAAGGGCTGGATGAGCTGATCGTCCGGCAGCTGAAGCTCGAAACCGGCCCGCCCAATCTGCGCGAATGGGACGCGATGGTGCAGAAGATCAAGCATCCCAAACACGAAGTGTCGATCGCGCTCGTCGGAAAATATGCCGGACTGAAGGAATGTTACAAGAGCCTGGCTGAGGCCCTGGTGCACGGCGGGATCGACCACGAAACCCGCGTGAACGTCACGTGGATCGAATCCGAAGACGTGGAACGCCAGGGGACAGAACGAATCTTGCGCGAGGCCGATGGCATTCTCATTCCCGGCGGTTTCGGCTCACGGGGAATCGAAGGCAAGATTGTCACCATTCAGTATGCGCGGGAACACCAGATTCCCTTCCTCGGCCTCTGTCTGGGGATGCAATGCGCCACGATCGAGTTTGCGCGCAACGTCGCCGGATTGACCGGCGCGAACAGCGCGGAGTTTGATGCGCAGTCGCCGCATCCGGTCATCCATCTCATGTCTGACCAGC
>CAADGJ010000363.1 GCA_900696505.1 uncultured Nitrosospira sp. | reverse complement strand
GTGAGGAAACGGAATCAGTTGCCGTGGGCGGTGATTCGGTCAGAGGGCGCGAGACTGTGTTGTTGGTCGAGGATGAACCGGGCGTGCGACGCCTGGTCAATGAAACGTTGCGGCTCCATGGATATACAGTGCTGGAAGCCAGGCATGGCATCGAAGCATTGCTGACGGGTGCCAAACATGCCGGTCCCATCCATTTGCTCCTCACCGATGTAGTCATGCCACAAATGAGCGGCCCGGAAGTCGCCGAAAAACTTGCGACGGTCCGTCCGGAAGTCAAAGTGCTTTATATGTCCGGTTATCCGGATCACCCGGCCTTCTCTAAGGGTGGCATTGATACCGAGCATTCCTTTCTGCAGAAACCCTTCACGCCCACGACGCTGGCCCAAAAAGTTCGTGAAGTGTTGGATGGGTCGAAGGTCAGTTGACCCGAGGTTTCTGTCGGTCGCTTGAACTTCCTGCCGGTTTCCGTTTATCGTGGCGCACCATGCACTTTATTTAATTTCAGGCAGGAGTGGCGGAATGAGCGAGGGGCGAGCAGCGACGGCGCCAAAAGGACAGGCACAAGACATCGACCATTACCGGATCGCGTGCGAGCCGTTTTACGCCGACGTGCGGGGCGAGGTCGGGCTCTTTACCATTGCGGCGCAAAGCCGCATGCCGGTGATGCTCAAGGGCCCCACGGGCTGCGGAAAAACGCGGTTCGTCCAGCACATGGCCTATCGGCTGGGGCGTCCGCTCATCACTGTCGCGTGCCACGAGGATTTGACCGCTTCCGACCTTGTCGGCCGCTATCTCTTGAAGGGACAGGAGACGGTGTGGATGGATGGTCCGCTGACCCTGGGTGTAAAGCAGGGAGCGATTGTCTATCTGGATGAAATCGTCGAGGCTCGCAAAGACACCACGGTCATTATCCATCCTCTGAGCGACGACCGGCGCCTGCTGCCCATTGAAAAAAAAGGACAGGTCATCGAGGCGGTGGATGAGTTCATGCTGGTGATCTCCTATAACCCCGGTTATCAAAGTATTCTGAAAGATCTGAAGCAAAGCACCAAGCAGCGGTTCATGGCCATCGAGTTCGATTATCCGCTGCCGGATATCGAGTGCCGGGTCGTGGCGCATGAAGCCGGAGTCAGTCCCGAGATTGCGCAGCGACTGGTCAAGATTGCGGAGAAGGTTCGTAACCTCAAAAATCACGGGCTTGAAGAAGGCGTCAGCACCCGATTGTTGATCTATGCGGCGACCCTGATCAAGCAGGGCGTGCCCGCGGATCGCGCGTGCGATGTCGCCATTGCCAGGCCGATTACCGATGATCCGGACATGTTGCGCAGCATCATCGAGGTCGTGAAAGCGATTTTCTAGCCGCTCGTTTTTGCACCTCACCGACTCTGCGTGCTTCACAATGTTGTGACCACCCACAATTCCGGCCGGGAGTCCAAATCCTCGGCAGCAGCGCAGGTCGTTCGCACCACACCCGAGGGCGCCGTTATTTCCGTTCATGTCCAGCCGAAAGCTTCCCGGACTCAATGTGCAGGGCTTCACGGTGATGCAGTCAAAATTCGTGTGGCTGCACCGCCTGCTGATGGTGCAGCCAACGAAGAGTTGTGCCGGTTCCTTGCCCGCACATGCGGCCTGCCCGTGAGCGGCGTCGAGATTCTCAGCGGGACGAGTAGCCGCCAGAAGCGAATTTTACTGAGGGGACGTTCTGCCGAACAGGTGCGCGCACAACTTCAACTTGAGTAAGCCGCGGTTGGGTCGCACCTCTGAATGCATGAGGCACTCTTGATGCGAGGATGTTATGCACGGTGAGCCGGGTGTCGAGCTATGGCCGCGGTCGTCTGTTCTGAGAAAAATCAGGTCCATCATTTTTCGATGGTCACTGTCGCTGATTGTCGTGGTCGTGAGCGGATGTGCAGGGCCTGAACCCATCTTCAAGTCGACTACCTATTTGCAACTCCACGGGCAGCAACAAGCCCAGGATGAAGCCGCGGTCTGTGCGGTGAAGGCCGAGCGGGCCGGATTGCAGCATGGAACGAATCGCAGCGGGAATGCCGGCGCCGGCGCCGCGCTGGGCGTCATCGGTGGGGCGGCAGTAGGGGCCTCGGCAGGACTGGTCGGGGGGCCAACTGGGATTGCCATCGGTGCGGCAGCGGGCGGCGCCGTCGGTGGAATCTTGGGGCTGTTCGCCGGAACCTACAAGCCGTTACACCCGCGACAAGATTATGCGGCATTCGTCGAACGTTGTCTGAAGGAAAAGGGCTACGAGACCGAGGGGTGGCAATAATGATCGGTTTTCGATCAAAGGCCGTGCAGGTTCAGTCGTCAAAATGTAAAGCAGCCTGAATAGTCGGCCATCAGGCATTGAACACGAATAGAAATCCGTTCCAGCCGCTCCAATAGTTGCGGCGTCGGGGCGGAACCGTGTACCTCTCGCAGCCATTCAAGATCCTGCTCCAATTTTCTCAACGACCAGCGTGATGTGCCTGGAATGCGCGTCTCCTCGTGAAGCGCCTGCTCCACAAGGCTGGTGAACGAGGCGACTTCATCGGCAAATTCGACGCGGTGGGCATCAAAAGCATAGGGCGCCTCGTCCTGCGACATGAGCGCGAGCAGTTGGCGTAGCCATTCCACCGTCGCGGCCATGCGTTCGTAGTGGAGCGTGCTGGCGACGTCGCCTGCCGTGTGATAACGGGGTGATCGCGCAGCGGAGAGAAACAGGAATGGGACCTTCTGGTTGCGGAATACATCGTAGTCGCTGAAGGCCTTGTGACCATGGTCGGGAATTTCTTCGACCAGGTGAATTCCTCCACGGTAGATCGTGAGGGGTGAGACCCGGGTTTCAGTGACCCGTCGATACAACGCAGGGCTTTTCTCTGCTCCCGTGGCAAAAATCGCGTCCTTCAGCGGAGCCCAATGCACGCCTCCCATCAAATCCATGATGATCGCGGCTTGAAGATTTTCCGCAGCGCCGACTTCCGGCGGAAGGTGGTGAAACAAAAACTGTGATCCCATGTCGGCCGTTCCGAAGTAGGGAAGTTCCTCACCGTTGAACGCGACAAACATGATGCCGTGGCGTGAAAGTCCCGTCAGATTTCTGGCTGTCTCAATCAGGATGGCGATGGAGGAGGCGTTATCGTCGGCTCCAAGAAAGGGATACCCCAGATGATCGTAATGGGCCCCGATCACAATCCAGCGGGTGCGAGCTGTGTGATCGATCGGCGGGATCACCCCGATGACGTTGTCGCCCATGCGATCCGAAATG
>CAADGJ010000362.1 GCA_900696505.1 uncultured Nitrosospira sp. | reverse complement strand
GGAGGAGGCACCATGCGGAATCGATACAGTCAGCGAGTGCCTATGAACTGTTCGGTGATGTTTGCCGGAGATAATTGTGTGGGGGAAGGCCGCATTTTAGATATTTCTCTTCCAGGTTGCCTCCTTGAAAGTCCGAAACAAATGATCGAGGGAGAGTACTTGCAACTGAGATTGTTCCTGCCTGATCACCAAGCTCCGCTGCATGTACCGCTGGCTGCAGTCAGATGGGTAGAAGGTTCTAAGCTTGGCATCGAATTTATTCGAACATCTGAAGATGAACAGCGCCGTCTTGAGCAATTCGTCCGGAGGATTCCTGCTGCTGCCCATCCATCAATCTGCAGGGACGGCATCGTCTTACTCGGGGCAACAGAGCAGTGAGTGCGGCTCGAACGAGTGCATGACCTGATCTTGATAGGAGCTCTTCATGTCAAAGCATTTTAGGTTGCGCACCTACCAGAGGATCACGCAGTGCAATGTTGGCTACTACTTATCAGACGATTTTCTCGGGAAGGGGCTAATCAGGGATATTTCGAGTGGCGGATGGCGGTTGCAAGGCGATCATCAAGTCACCATAGGTATGAAACTTACCTTACGAATGGATTTACCTGAGCACAATTCGCCGTTAGAAATAGAAGAGGCGTCAGTTCAGTGGGTGAGCGGGAAAGATTTCGGGATTCAGATTAGAAAGATCCGTCACGCAGCGGCAAGACGATTAGAACGCTTAATAGGAAGTCACCTCTGCACGCTGCCCCCACTTGAGCGCTAAACGTCTTTGAGTTCCTCAGCAGCGTCCTCAATTTCAGCGAGATCCAGGTCATGGCGCTCCTTCAACATTGAAGGATGCAGCCCATACTTCTTTAACATCTTATAAAAGTCAGCACGGTATCGGCCGGCAAACTGGGCCGCTCGCGAGATATTTCCGCCCGTCATCTGTAACACATTGCGCAAATACGAACGTTCAAATTCTTCCTTGGCTTCGGTCAGCGGCTTCAACCCAATATCGGTCGACGCACCAGCCGATGGAAGTAGTTCCGGCAATACCATGTCCTGCCGTGACATGACCACGGCTTTTTCCACGGCATTTTCCAGCTCCCTGACGTTCCCAGGCCATGGATATCCAATAAGCCGATGCATGGCCGCTGGTGTAAATCCACGAACATCCTTATTGGAGCGCCTCGCGCTCTGCTTCAAAAAATGTTGGGCCAAGAGAGGAATGTCGTCCCTTCGTTCCCGCAAGGCAGGAATATTCAGTGGAACAACGGAAATTCGGTAATATAAGTCGTGTCGGAACGTCCCCTGCTTCACACATTCCGCCAAATCCTTGTTCGTAGCCGTAATGATGCGCACATCCACTTTTGTCGTGTAATCCGCGCCGACCTCGCGCACTTCCCGCTCCTGCACAGCGCGCAACAGTTTCACCTGCATGGGCAGAGACATTTCCGCAATTTCGTCGAGGAAAAGCGTCCCCCCATTTGCGCTTTGAAAAAGACCGCGCTTTGCCGCCATGGCATTCGTAAACGCTCCGCGGATATGCCCGAACAGTTCGCTTTCAAAAAGATGTTCGCTGATCGCGGCGCAATTCAATGCGACAAACGGGCCTTTGGCTCGACGGCTATTCGCATGAAGGACTCTCGCCAGGACTTCTTTCCCTGTCCCAGTTTCGCCGGTCAACAGAATGGTTGCATCTGAATCGGCGATTTGGGCGACCTGTTGAAACAATCGCTGCATGGCGGGACTTCTTGCGATGACATTTTCAAGGCCATAAAGCTCCTTGACCAATGACTTCAGCCGCTGGATCTCTCGCGTCATCCGCAACTGAATCAGGGCTTTATCGATCGTTGCTTTCAATTCCTTGTCATCAAAAGGCTTGGTCAGATACCCAAAGGCCCCCCGCTGCATTGCTTCTACGGCGTTGGGGATACTCCCGTGCGCGGTCAGAATGATGACGGGAAGTCCGGGCTGAACCTGGAGAAGTTCTTCCGTGAGGACCAACCCATCCTCTGCGCGCAAACGCAGATCAGTGATCGCGATATCGAACGTTTCCTGTCGCGCAGCAACGAGCGCATCGCGGCCTGTCGTGCAGGGGGTCACCGAAAATCCAAGCGCAGATAATCGCATCCGCAACAAATGCAACAGACCTTCATCATCATCCACAACGAGAATTCGTTCTTGTTCCATGACGGTCCTTACGGTTTGGACGGTTCCGATTGTTGCGATGGGAGGACACTCGAAGGAGGCTTGATCGGACGGGTTTTGCCTCTCATTTCCTGATCGATGCGCTTGAGTGCTTCGAGCTGGCTCGTGAGTTCTTCGATTTTCTTGTCGCGGTCGCTGACTTGCCGTTGCAAACTCTGAAGCGTCGCCGGTTCAACCGACATGCGATGGGACTCGCGCCTGGAATTGAACAGCTCCGCCTTGCGCTCCTGATCTTGAAGCTCGCGCTGCATGGCCTCAAGTGATTGAGCTTCGCTGTCCTGTAAGGCACGTAATTGTTGGATGGTAAGTTCGCGGTCGAGAAGATCCCGAACCGTGCGTTCAATTGTTTGAGAGAGGACCCCCTGCGTCTGAGCAATCGCAGGGCCATTCCAGACGGAACGCAGCCAAGACTGATCGGAAGGCACTTCGCCGGCCTGTAGCAATTGTAACCAGAGTCGGCTGGACACAGCCAACTGGCTCTTGGGGGCGACGGCAATGACTTTCTCGAAGTTATGGATGGCCGACTCTCGACTTTCGTACAGAGACGTCAATGCGCGGGTGAAGAATACATGATCACAGGTATTTTTACTAGCGCATTTCGTGACTAACGAGGAATCTTTACGTAAAATGGCTTGCAACATTTTGCCATCTCCCCCATCGTTTGAGAAGTATGGAGTCTGAGCTGGGGGCGAAGGGAGGGTGCCACAGGCGGACACAAGTCCTACCCACAGAACCATCCCTATGGGGCGACACCATTGCACTAGGCCAACATCCCCGGTTTCGTTAACGATAAAATGAATCGCACGGTCGTCCCTTTTCCCACTTCACTTTCAACCCAAATCCTTCCGCCGTGAGCCTCTACGACTTTTTTCGCCAGGGCTAACCCGAGGCCGCTCCCAACCGAAACCTGCCGACTCTTCGTGCGTCCCTGATAAAACCGCTCGAAAATATGTGGCAATTCCTCCGCCGGTATACCGGGTCCCGCGTCTGCCACATCGACGAAGAGCAGGCCTTCATCGCGCCGGGGAGTCATCTGCAACCTGACAACCGCACCCTCGGGGCTGTACTTCAACGCATTCGAGAGCAGATTGTCCAGTACTTGTTCGATCCGCGTACTGTCTGCCCTGACCCAGTGCCGTTCCACCGGAGCCTCAATTACCAGCTGTACATGTTTTGCATCTGCCAACAATCGGATTTTATTGATTGAAATATCTGCGACCCGCCGGAGATCCGTCGGCACAAACCGATACTCCATCATGCCGGATTCCATTTTGGATAGATCCAGGATGGTCGAGATGAGATACATCAGCCGCCGGCTACTGTCGGACATGATGCGCAGCGTTGTTCGCTGATCCTGGGTCAATGGACCGGGAATTTCGTCCAAGAGGAGATGGGTGCCCTCCTGAATCGAAGCCATTGGGGTGCGCAATTCATGCGAGACATGAGCGAGAAATTCGCTTTTGATATCATCCAGTTGTTGCAACTTGGTGCCCATCCACTTGACCGTTTCACCCAATTCCCGCAATTCGCGAGGGGCCTGCCCATCCCATGAGGCCTTGAAATTCCCCTGCCCCATCTCCTGAATGGTCGCCTGCAGTCGACGCAACGGACGAAGAATGTTGTAACTGGCCACTGCGGCCATGCCGAGACCGAAGAGCAGGGCCACCAGCACTAAATTGCGCGTGACGGCTTCGGCATGCACCGAGCTGGCGTGCGATTCGTTGACGCCCACGGCAAGGCGCCGCTCGTGAAGGCCGATGTATTGCTGAAGCGCTGCGGCCATTTTCCCAACCACCGCTTCGCGCCGCGCGTCGTAACCGGCACTCGCCTCCGGATGGCCGCTCGACTCAGCCAATTGCGATTGAAATAGTGACAAATGCGCTTGCTGAAGCCCCTCGATCTCCTTCAGCAGCCTCGTCTCGGGCTCTGAGACATCGTGAGCGAGCAACCCTTGTAAGACTTGTTGAAACTCTTTGCTCTCGCTATCGAAATGCTCAAGAAATGTGGCGGCAGGCACAGCCATATATTTCTTCTCGCCCTGAACCTGTTCATAGATCGACGTCAGCAAGCGCTTCGCCGAATCAATCTCCGGATGGTGGTGGGACCCGACTTCCGTATTGAGGCCAGCCAGTGTCCGAATCTGCAACAACGCATAGACATTGACGCCGGTCATCACCGCGATAATGACCAGATACGTCAGAACTAACCGCCAGAAAATCGAGAGGCGCACGACCAGGTCCCCTCCCTGGTGATGGATGCGAGGCCCTGCAGAAGCAGCAGTGTAGGTTAAGCCATACACCACTTCACTCATCCCCTCAACAAGTTATCCATATTATGCAGAAACAGGACGCCGTCCTGGTCTGGCTGGAAAGACCTCCTAGCGAGCTGAGTCGTGAAACTGCGATTGATACGCGCGTTGTCGACGAGACGTGGAAGAGAGCGCCGAGAAAAGATGGCCACGAAACAGGAGCATGCCCACCATGAGCGGTGGAGTCAGCAGCAGCGCCATCATTCCGGTGAGGTTGGCGGAAATCCCGAGGTCGGTAAGCCAGGCGCTGAGAATGGTAAAGGGCACTAAGACCAACTGAATGAAATCTAACCCCGCTCCCCGCCCCAACTGACTCGATAGTTTAAAGAAGAGGGACAATCCGAGTGGCGCCAAAACCAGGGCCATCGGCAGGAACCATTCGATCCAATTATCCAACACGAAATCATAACTGCGCTTCAAGACATCGAGCGGAGAATCATGCCTGGTGAGATAGATCACCTCCGGAGCGGGATTCAGCAAAATGAAGACCAGTAATAAACAAGCCATTACCAGAAATTGACTGTCGGGGTTCGCGCGCAGACTCGTGTCCAGGAGCATGGTGGGAATCCAGAGCACAAACCCGACGCTGATGACGTCCCAGAAATAATGCCCCATACTTTCCAGTACGTCATGCATGGTGATGGTTCGCATGCCCTTGATGGACTGCTCGATCAGGCTGAGCGTCGCACCGATCAACAGCGCATTCACGGCACCCAGCAGAAATCCCCCGAGCATACCCAGGGGACGAGCAATTTGATGGGCCAACATCATCAGCAGCGTGAACACGATGACGGCGAGAATCACGAACCATCCGCGAACCAGGGAGCGCCAGGTTGCGTGAAGCGCCTCTCGATAGAGTTGGAGCGTCGAATTGAATATGGTCAACATGGATCAGTCAATGCAGGTTCTCGAACAGAGAGAAGCGGCCCTTAGCGGAAAGCGAGCTCCCCACGTCGGGCGGACAATAAGATGGATTCCCCTGAGAGGTCAAGTCACACCCGGCAAGATATCACGCAGTCGCCAGGGAGCACCGCAAGAAATAGCGGGTATCGGCTGCTATTGACTTGCCCAGCGATATGATTATGTTCTCTCAGTAGATAGACACACCCACCCAGGAGTCAGCCACATGGATATGAACCGGATGACCGTCAAGCTACAAGAGGCCCTGCAAAGCGCATCAGCCCTTGCCATGCGCCGAGGCCATCAGGGTATCGATGTCGAGCACCTCTTGCTGGCGCTTCTGGAGCAAGAGCGAGGGATTGCGAGCTCTCTGTTCGAACAGGCTGGCGTCTCGCCGGCCGCCGTGCGCCAGGCGGCGGATCAGGCACTAGCGAAAGTGCCTCAAGTTCAAGGGCCTGGTGCTGCTCCCGGACAAATCCATCTCACACCGCGGCTGGGTGCAGTGCTGACCAAAGCCGAAGACCAGATGAAGGAACTGCGCGACGAGTTCATCAGCGTCGAACACGTTGTGCTGGCCATGGTCGAGGAAGGCGGCGTATTCCGCCGGCTCAATCTGACACGAGACCGTCTCCTCACGGCCTTGCAACAGGTCCGTGGCAATCAACGAGTGACAAGCCAGGACCCGGAAGGCACCTACCAGGCCTTAGAGAAATATGGGCGAGATCTCACTAAACTCGCGGGCCAGGGCAAGCTCGATCCGGTCATCGGCCGTGATGACGAAATCCGACGTACCATTCAAATTCTGTCGCGACGAACCAAGAACAATCCCGTCCTGATCGGTGAGCCGGGTGTCGGTAAAACAGCCATCGTCGAAGGCTTGGCGCAACGCATCGTCAAAGGCGATGTGCCCGAAGGGCTCAAACAGAAGCGTGTCGTCGTGCTTGATATGGGCGCGCTCGTCGCCGGGGCGAAATTCCGTGGAGAATTCGAAGAGCGCTTGAAGGCCGTCCTCAAGGAAGTCCAATCGGCGCAGGGGCAGGTGCTCCTCTTCATCGACGAACTCCACACCGTGGTCGGTGCAGGTGCAGCCGAAGGGGCGATGGATGCGGCGAACCTCCTCAAGCCGATGCTGGCCAGAGGCGAAATGCACCTCATCGGTGCGACCACGCTGGATGAATATCGCAAACACATTGAGAAAGACGCCGCCCTGGAGCGACGGTTCCAAACTGTGCTCGTGGATCAGCCAACGGTCGAGGATACCATCTCCATTTTGCGCGGGCTCAAAGAACGCTACGAAGTGCATCATGGCGTGCGAATCAAAGATGCCGCCCTCGTCGCAGCAGCCAAGCTGTCAAACCGGTACATCGGCGATCGATTTTTGCCGGACAAGGCGATCGATCTCGTCGATGAATCCGCCGCGCGGCTCCGTACAGAAATCGACAGTTTGCCCGCGGAACTTGATGAAGTCTCCCGGAAAGTCTTGCAACTGGAGATCGAGCGGGAAGCCCTCAAAAAAGAAACCGATGCAGGCAGCAAGGCGCGTCTCCAATCGATTGAAAAAGAACTGAACGAAAAGAATCGCGACCTGCAGGCCCTTAAGACTCGATGGGAATCCGAAAAAAATTCGGTGAGCAAGCTGCGGAAGATTCGCCAGCAGATAGAAGAGGTGAAACAGAACATCGAACGCTCCGAACGCGCCTACGATTTGAACAAAGTGGCGGAACTGCGGTACGGCGAATTGCCCAGGCTGGAGCGGGAACTTGAACTCGAGCAGCAATCGCTTGGCAAAAAGCAAAACGAAACCCGTCTGCTGAAGGAAGAGGTGGACGAAGAAGATATCGCCGCCGTCGTCAGTCGTTGGACCGGGATTCCAGTGACTCGTCTCGTCGAGGGAGAAATGGAAAAACTCCTCAAGCTGGACGAATTGCTCCACAAGCGTGTCGTGGGACAGGAACAGGCCGTCACAGCCGTGGCCGATGCGGTCGTGCGAGCCCGCTCCGGCATCAAAGACCCCAACCGGCCCATCGGTTCCTTCCTGTTTCTCGGACCGACCGGGGTGGGCAAGACGGAATTGGCCCGCGCCCTCTCTGTCACCCTATTCGATGACGAATCGAACCTGATCCGGATCGACATGTCGGAATATATGGAGAAGCACACGGTTGCCAGGTTGATCGGCGCGCCTCCCGGCTATGTGGGCTATGAGGAAGGCGGGCAACTGACTGAAGCGGTGCGCCGGCATCCGTTCTCCGTGATCCTCTTCGATGAGATCGAAAAAGCGCATCACGACGTCTTCAATATTCTGCTGCAGGTGCTCGACGATGGCCGGCTCACCGATTCGCAGGGGCGAACCGTGGATTTCAAAAACACGGTGTTGATCATGACCTCGAATATCGGGAGTCAGCACATCCTGGAAGCGCAACAAGCCGGTGCCTCCTATGAGACGATGAAAAATCAAGTGACCGGGGAATTGCGGGCTCACTTCAGGCCGGAATTTCTGAACCGGGTCGACGAGATCGTCGTCTTCCATGCCCTGGGCAACGAACACTTGGCGAAGATCGTGGAGATTCAATTGGAACGGTTGCGAGCGCGTTTGATGGAACGGCGCATCACGCTGACGGTGACGCCGGAAGCGCTACAGAGCCTTGGCCGACGCGGGTACGATCCGGTGTATGGCGCGCGGCCGCTCAAGCGGCTTATTCAGCAGGAAATTGAAACGCCGATGGCCAGACAGTTGATCAAGGGAGAACTGCGGGACGGAGATACGGCCGTGGTGGATTTGAAGGACGGGCAGATCTGTATCGTTCCGACGGTCGCCCCATAGTTCATGATTCACCCAGGGCGACGATGCATGCCCGGAGGGCGGTCATCCTAAAAAGACCGCCCCTCCCTTGGTGTCCGTCTCCTTGCCGCTGAAGTGCTTCTTGTCGATCCGCCATTCCGTCTGGGACACGTCGAGTCGATGGCCCTTGATCGTATGAAACGACCCCTTGCTGAATACGACGCGATTCCCCTCACGCAGTTCCAAGGCAAAGACGACCGTCCCTGATTCTTCGTGTTTGAGCGAGACACTCGTCGGACTCTTGGCGAGCTGATAGGCACGGCGCTCGTTGAAGGTCAGATTGCTGTCCACCACCTTCGCCATCATCCGCCCCACTTCATCGAACAGGGCGAAATTGACGAGCAGCGCCCGCGCCGGTTCCTTGATCGCGACTTCGAATTGCGGCACGCCCTCGATATCGATGATCCCGTTGGAGTTTCGATACAGATTCGACCCGACTTCAATATCCATGGCCACCACTCCTTATGCTGCCCGGCATTCCGAGATGCCTCATCACGATTTCTTGATACGGTCCAAAATCAACGCAATACATCCGCCCAATAAGCCACCACCCAAAATGGTCGTGAGAAATTCAACGAGTTTGAGCTCCCAGACCGACCCTTGAGCTTGCATCGCCTCCCTGATGCCCCCTTGCAGGAGGATGACCGCCAAGGCCATCGTCGCGCCGACGATGAACCACCAGGCGAAGACACGCGCGGTATGAATGACGGGGGTTTCTCTCACAACTCCACTCGACGGTCGAAACTTCGATATTGAATAGCCTCGGCAAGATGGGCCGGCCCGATACTATCAGACTCGGCCAAGTCAGCAATAGTCCGGGCGACACGGAGAATACGTCCATGCGCGCGCGCCGAAAACCCTAATCGCGCCATGGCCTGCTCAAGCAGCTCGCGCCCCTGGCTATCCAGAGCACAATACTGCTTCAGATGGCGCGGTTTCAATTGCGCATTCGTGTAAATGCCGTCGCGACGGTAGCGTTCGGCCTGACGAGCGCGTGCCGCCATCACCCTGGTGCGGATAGTCGCGGAGGAATCGGTCACCGGCGCGTCATCGCCGAGGGCACGAATCGGCACAGCCGGGACCTCGATCTGCAGATCCAGGCGGTCCAGGAGCGGTCCCGATAATCGTCCTCGATACCGCCGCACCTGCGCGACACTGCAGACGCAATCCCTGGTCCGATCGCCATAATATCCGCAGGGACAGGGATTCATCGCGGCCACCAGCATAAAGCGGGCAGGAAATTTTAATGAGCCGCTCGCGCGCGTGACGGTGACATGTCCGTCTTCCAGAGGCTGTCGCAACGCGTCCAGCGTGGCACGACCAAACTCGCCGGCTTCGTCCAGAAATAAGACCCCATTGTGCGCGAGGGAGACTTCGCCGGGCCGCGGCATGGTTCCACCGCCGATGAGCCCCGCCTCTGAAATACTGTGGTGCGGGGCGCGAAACGGACGGCGACGCATCAACGGCTGATCTCGTGAAAGTTGTCCCACCACACTGTGGATGCGACTTGTCTCCAAGGCTTCTTCCTGCGCCAACACGGGCAGGATTCCGGGAAGGCGGCGCGCCAACATGGTTTTCCCGGATCCGGGAGGCCCCATCATCAGGAGATTGTGCCCTCCGGCGGCTGCCACTTCCAATGCGCGTTTGGCATGCGCCTGCCCTTTCACATCGGCAAAGTCTTCGTCCTCCGGAAGAAGGGATGCGGCTCCTCCATCGCCCGTCAATAACAACGCGGCGATGGGTTGCACTCCACGCAAACATTCCACGGCTTGTGGCAGCGTGTGAATAGGAAGTACTTCTGCGCCGTCAGCCAGGGCCGCTTCCTCAGCATTTTCGGCGGTGACAAGAATTCGATGACGACGACGGCAGACGACGCCGATCGAGAGGGCGCCTGGAATCGGTTTGAGACGCCCATCCAGCGAGAGTTCCCCGACGAACACCGTGTTGTTGACGGCCTCCGCAGCAATGACGTCTTCGGCTACCAAAATGCCCAGGGCGATGGCCAGATCCAACCCGGCGCCTTCTTTCTTAATATTCGCCGGGGCCAAATTGACTGTGACTTTTTTGATGGGAAATTGAAAGCCGCTATTCTTCAGGGCAGCCCGAACCCGATCGCGACTCTCACGTACCGTCGCATCGGGAAGACCGACGATGGAGAACTGAGGCAATCCGGCGGAGATATCGACTTCCACATCCACCAGATGTGCGTCGATGCCCACAATCGCTGCACTCAAGACCTTGGCAAGCACAGATTCCCCCGGAACGTCATCAGTCGATCAACAAAAGGATGGGTAACAGGTCGCAAAGTGGCTCCAGTGGCTGAATTATAGGCAGTTGCTTCCGCTGAATTCAATGTCGCGGCGAGCTCGCGGAGGCGGTGGTTTCCCGCGGTAGCGCGCATAGCGGCGCTTCTGTATAATGCCGCCATGCCGTCTCTCTTCGATTGCCGTGATCGCGCCAAGACGAGCGGTGTCATGCCTGCAACTCCAGCAGCACGGCCGGGAGAGGTGCCGGATTTCTTCATGAGGGTCTCTCTGGCCATCACCCTCCTCTCTCTCGCGCCGCTGGCTCCTGATATTGGTTGGAGTCAGCAGGCGACGGGTGAAACGACACCGGTGATGCGAACGGTTGCCCAACCGTCACGGACGGCATCGGTCTACATCGGTTCGGTGATGGCCATGCTGGCCACGTTTGAAGACGCCGGGATTCTGCCGCCTGAAGGCACCGCGCAGGCCAATCGGATCATCAAAGCCGTGATCCAATTCCAATCCGCCTTTCTCAAGAGCGATCATCCAGCCATCCGTCAGTTTTTTACGGAAGCTCATCGCGCCAAGCTGGGTCCCCGGGCCGACGAGGTGGAAACCTCATTCCGCCAAAGCGGTTGGTCGGCGGATACCTTCGACGCGGTGATATCGGCCGGACAACTTGAAACGGCCTGGAACACCGATGGTCTCAGTGACGGGTTCCGGGAGTTCAATATTGGAAAACAGGATTTCGATATTCTCGCGGAACTGTACCAACAGAGCAGTCGCGCATTTTCTACTCAAGGCAAAAGCTTCCAGGAAGTCTACGCCCAGCGTCGCCGGGAAATGCCCGGGGCCAAATCGGAATAACTATTTCATAGCAACGAGCGCAGCCAACATCATCCGCACTATCTGACGAATTGCAGCTTGAGGAGGCATCATGGCAACGAAAGCGTACATTCTTATTAAGGTCAAAGCCGGTAAAGGGAAGTCTGTTCTCACGGCGCTGAAGGGCATTGCCGGAGTCGAACAGATCCATGCCTGTTTCGGCCAACCTGACATTTTCGTTTTTATCAATGTGGCCGATGAGCGGGCGCTGTCCGACGTGGTGATTACGCGGATTCATGCCATCGAAGGCGTGGAAGAAACCGATACGCACATCGTCGCGGAGACGTAGGTCACCGGTACTCGACCGTGACGGCCCGGCCCCCTTGGCTGGCTGAGAGGTAACAGGCCTCTGCAATTTCAACGGCGCGCTTGCCGTCTTCAATGGTGATAGGGGGCGGCAAGCCGTCGCGGACAGCTCGCACAAAAGCGCGTAGTGTGCTGAGTACGGTTGGTTCCGCCGCGGTCGGCCATTCCCCTGCCCCGTGCCGCGCGGAGACCCGTGTTACACGTTGCCCGCACCAGTCCGCCGATAACTGCCCTTCACTCCCTATCAGTTCGACCCGCCCGATCCGCCCCGATGTGACCCGCGACACATCCAGCACGCAGACCAATCCGCTTCTGGTCGTCAAACGCCCCAGCATCCGCCGCTCGGCACCGTCAGGCGCCACACGATCCATCTCACAGCACACCGTGAGAACCTCGTCTTGCGTCAACACACGCACCAGGTCTAGCAGATGGATTCCGATCTCCAGGACACAGCCTCGCCCGCCGAATCCCCAGTCTTCACTGTCCGCATGCGGTTCCATCCGGCTGGTCAGGCTGAGATACTGCAGCGCACCGGCCTCCGCCTGCCGCGCACGCAGCGCCGTCACCGCCGCATCGAACCGCAGAGTCTGTGCCGTCATCATCACCTGCCCGCTCGCCTGGGCCGCCTGCATGATGGCACGCGCATCTTCTGCCGTCGTCGCCAGCGGCTTCTCCACTAATAGCGCCTTCTTCGCCTGCGCAACAGACGTACACATCGCCCGATTGAGTGTAGGCGGCGTCACCACTACCACCGCTTCGACCCGGGAATCGGCAATCAGTTCGTGATAGTTAGAATAGCAGGGCACGGTCGCCGCATCGGGCAACCCGTTTCCCCTCTCGGCCCGCCGCCGGCACACCGCGACTAGACGGGCCTCGGGAAGGTCGTGCAAGAGATGTTTGGCGTAACGGCTGCCATGATGGCCAAGCCCGATCAAGCCGATTCCGAGCGGCATGCGAGATTCGTGAGGCATCGTTGGCGCGCACTGTACCGGCCGCACTCTGACGGGTCAAGACTCCTCGTCCGCTGCCATTCCGTCGATTGACAATGTGCAAATCCGCTCCCTATAGTACCAGGCGGCTACCCGCTGGACGCAGACGCCAATCGAGAAAGGACCCGATCACCCATGACTACGCAGACCGCACCATTTTCTCTGGATCAGATTGGAACCGGCACGGCTCGCTTTCCGAGTGGAATGGCGATTCCCACTGCGACCGATGCGATGGTGGATCCCTACATCCGCACGCGCGTCAGCAAAGACGTCCATGTGGAATGCATTCAGTTCTGGCCGCAGGACAAGGTCACGTATCCCGGGATTGTGCTCCTGCATGACTGGTGGGGCATGAACTCTCAGATTACGGCCCTGGGCGCACGGTTGGCTTGTGAGGGATACGGTGTGATCATCCCGAAACTCTATGGCCGGCTCGGCGGCATGGTGACGGCCAATGCCGAAGTCGCGGAAGCGTTGGCGGCCAAGTGCAACGAACAACTCCTGCTCCAGGACATCAACACCTGCTGCGAATATCTCAGTACCACCGAACGCACGAAGCGGAACATCCACGGCGTGGTCGGATTCGGCCTGGGCGCCACGTTGGCCATCCGTTTTGCCTGCCAGCGCAAACGGTTGCGGGCCGCGGTGGCCTATTACGGCAAGGTCACGGCGCCGGATCAACTCACCAACATGATGAGTCCCCTGCTGTATCATCAGGCGGAACACGATACGTGGGCGACACAAGCCGACGCCGATCTGCTCCGGTCTGCTGCGGCCCAGGGGAAACGCATCGAGATCAAGACCTATCCGGGCACCACGCACGCCTTCTGCGACGAAACCAGACCAGCGGAGCACAATGCTGAAGCCACTGCGCAGGCCTGGGACGCCACTGTGGCATTTCTCAAAAACTGTTTCCAGGGAACCTAACCGTATCGAGGGTGACCCAGGTGGTGACGGCGCTGGCCGATGTGCTCTGGTCGCCCCATGCCGGTACTCCTCCTTCTCGCATAGAAAGAACATAGCCGCATGCCGAATCCTCGTGGTTGCCTCTTCGTCGTCGCCTGCTGCGTCGTCACCCTGTTGACTTCATCGATCGCGCTCCGTGCCGAAGAGGCATCTCCTCCACCCAAGCCGACTCTGGCCAACCGTCTGCCGGCCTTCCCGGATGTGGCGAAGGCCAATGCGGCGCAGTTGTCGGCCCTTCCCGCGCAGGGAGATGCGCTTTCCCTCTTCAAGACGATCATTGGTCCGCAATTGGGACTCGGTGATGCCGCGATGACTATCGGGGCCAAAGGATTGACCCCGACCATGAGTCAAGAACTGCTCATCAGTGATCTGACGCGAGCCGCCAATGAGCTGGTCCGGGGACTCGCTGCCTGGCAATTGGTCCAAGCGACCCGAGACCTCGATACATCCGGCACAGCAGAATCGCGTCAGGAGATGCACAAGCGAATCGAGGCCCAGACGGCCTGGTTGAGCGACGGGACAACGCTGGCTACAGCGCTGGAGCGTGTTCAGACGCTAACAGCAGCCGCGCCGACGGAAGAAACGGCCACCCTGCTCGGCGGAGCCGTTGCCCAGATCGAAGCGTGGGCCCTCGACACCGTGCACCGCGAATGGTTCAGGATTTACAATTGGAAAGACCAGGTGAGACAGCAGCGCGGCCTCGTCCGGTTGTGCGGGACGTGGCAATGGTCCATTCACAATCATCAAAATCATCGCGAAGAAAAGACGGCGGTCATCTTCGCGCCACCGGGATCCGTGTCGGGCACCAGTCCAGCGGAAATCATCGTCCTCGGCGATAGCGTCTATCTGCGATGGGAAACCAGGGCCGGTGTGCAGGAAGACAGTCTGCTCTTTTCGGGAGAGGGACAACGGTTGGAAGGCACCTTCGTCAATTCGGCTGGGGGATGGGGATCAATCACCGGCAAACGCACTGCCACCTGCTTCAACGATGGCGGCAAACCGACGTCACCGCGTCGTCAACATCACTAAGGGCGGCCCGCTCGCCAGGCGGTCCAGGCGACACAAGCCCATCCGCTGATAAACGACACCCCGCCCAAGGGCGTCAGTGCGCCCATCCATTTGATTCCTGCCAGCGCCACAAGATACAAACTTCCGCTGAACAGGAGGATCCCGGCGCAGAACAACCAACCAGCCTTGATCGCCAGTGGACTATGCGTCTCGCGACTCAGCCAGGCTACGACAAAGAGGCCGAGAGCATGGTACATTTGGTAGCGCGCCGCCGTTTCATATACAGTCAGCATGGCCGGATCCAAAATCGATTTCAGCGCGTGGGCGCCGAACGCGCCGGCTGCTACGGCCGCCGCCGCAAACAGGGCCCCGAAACATGCGAATCGGAACGATGGAGTTGATGCCTGCATACAGACCTCGTGAAGCCTCCATCATTGGCCGGAGGCAGGGCGCGCGATTTTACCATGAAGCCGATCCCAAATGAGCAAACCCATTCCGCTTGAATGTCCCCGCTGCCTCCTGGCAAACCCCGATGCGGCGCAGTATTGCGAATGCGGGTACGACTTTACCCCGCACTTTGAAGGCTTTCCCCTGAAATCCTCCCCGGGAGCTGCGCCGCGGAAACGCTTGTTCTCGGAAGAAATGGGCCGCGGGAGTTTTGTGCTCGGCATTCTGCTGATCTGGCTGGCGCTGTCGGTCGGCGAACTCTACCGCATCCGTATCGAGTTGCCTCGCCGCCCGAAAATGGAATTGGGCTTCAGCAGTTTGATGGTCGGCATGACGGATCTGGCCGCGGCTCTCGTCGTGGGGGCGATCGGCTGGGCCTGCGTCTGGATCGTCCTTGCCGCGCAAAGCAAACGCGACGGCAGCCTCTGCCCCAAGCGAACCACCTTCGTCGTGACCCTCATCGCCGCCGGCCTGCTTTTTGTGACACGGACCATTGACCCCAGCGTGTTGGTCCAACACGTCATGCAGGTCCTCTTCGTCCTGGCTATTGCGATTGCGTCGTATTATGCGGGATGCAGAAATTGGCTGGGGAAATGGTGATAGATGAACCGACGTGCAGCACCCGCCTCAGGCTATTCGAAAAAACTGTAGGAGAATGAGCTGCGGTGGAGGTGACTGCGCTGGATGCTAAACTGGCGTTACTTTCTGCAGAAGTAGAGATAGAAGTCGGCGAATTCTTCAGACGGAATTCCTAATTGCACCGGTTTCTTCGTATTACCGCATAGAAGCGTCCATTCTGCCGCAAGCTTCGCCAATTGTTCCTCATTCACCCCGTGTGTGCCCCACAAATTCACCGCTGCGGAACTCAATACCACGGTGACCGTGCGCGTGGAAGGCCCGTAACTGAATTTGAATTCGTGCCCTCCCCGAAACAATGGGATGATGCCCTCGCGCGAACGCAATCCCCGGTGCTTACATGTCGTGCAGACCAGAGATTCCAACCCGCTGCGGCTATCGTACTCGCCGGCGCACACCTTCATGCGGCCGTCACACTTCTGAACCGGGCAACGGGCCCCATCTGAGTCTTTCGAGATCTGTGCGAGGGATGAAACTGGTGTGGATGGTGCCGCCGGATCGCCTGCCGCTCCAGAACCGTCGTTTTCCTGCACAGTGACCTCAGCGATGCGGTGAACCATCTACAAAATTCCCACCGGAGCTCAGCATGGACACGATGCCATGGTTAACTATGGCAAGTATATCAGACGCCACAACAGACCCTGGCTCCGCCCGGTCATTCGCTGTGAAGTCGTGAGAAGATCGCAGCGATTTGCGACCGGCCGGGACCAGCCTCTGGTTTTCAGTCGGTTTTTCTCTTAATATCAGCACTCTACGGGACGGCACTGTGCCACAAGAGATCTGAAACCACAACCGCTGCTTCCCCTGCCGTCGGCAAACCGACAGGGGCGGAATTCGGAAGGACCATCGACCGTGACAGACGATTACGCGCGCAGGAAGGTACAAGTCATCAAGGAGTTTCTCGAGTCGCAATTTCCAACGCCCTATGTCGTGGAAGCCATTGTGCCGAGAAGAGATCCACTCGCCGATACGAAATACAAAGTGATCCTCAACAATGTGGTGGAGCGCACCCTTCTGGTCTGTCCTGCCGTGGTGATGGACAGCTTCCCCACGCCGGACCATCTGAAGGAATCACTCGTGGCCCGCAACATCATTGACAAGGTCAAGGCGTCGACAGACTCCCGGATCTGCCACGACGATCTAGGTACCGACGACCAAAATTATCAAAAACCTATTCGATCGGTGCGCGGCCTCTAGCGCACCGCTGTTCCGCTTCCCGTTTATCGACAGACCCGTCCAGCATTACACGGCTGTGATGGTGAAACGTCGTCTCGCGTCGCAGTGACACCCCCTGCATCACGATCCATCGTTCGTCCCGCGCATATCTTCCGATCAGCCGAATCACCGAGAATCTACTGATGCGCTCGAAAAAGTGAAGGGCGTGTAGTGTGAGAACTGGTCAATCAGGCTGGAGAGCAGAGTTCAGAGAGGACGAGTCGAGGAGAGACAACACCGCTGACCGGTCTTTTGGTGCGGGAGGCGGGACTTGAACCCGCACGCCATTGGTATGACACAGGATTTTAAGTCCTGGGTGTCTGCCGATTCCACCACTCCCGCGTCAAAAACCGTCGCGGCGAAATCTAACACCCGGGTACCGGAGGGTCAAGCTGCTGGAGAGAATCTTTACTATGCAACGACCTGTCCCGTATGAAACAGGCCGTTGCACACCATTGGTTTGATCGCCTGTTTTCTCACTCGCCGATTAGGCGGCTTCTTTGTGATCGTCTTTCTTCACCAGCGCCCTGCTGCGTTCCACCATCGTAGACACACCGCTTTTCACGGAGCGGCTGAACCGGGTCGCCTGAAGCTGGGCTTTCTTGGCATAGCGGGCGACATCACGCCGCGTTTCCGCTCCGGACTTCGGCGCCAACAATAAACCCACCGCCGCGCCCACAACCGCCCCGCCACCGATGATTGCTGCAATCTTGGCTGCTTCACGCCCCTTGGTAGACATCGTGACTTCCTCCCTCTCGTACAACAAGGTTGATGGTTCACTGACTTGGCGAGTAGCTATCTCGCTATACAGCATCAAGCGTGCCAGACGATGCGTATGTGCGGTTCGGCCTGATTTGTGTGATTCGCGAGGTGCACGTTAGAGACGCCTCATAAAGGGTGCTGTTTTGTGAACAACAGCAGGAGACAACCGTTTCAGAAAAGCGACAGGTGTGCGTAGGGAACTTTCATGAGTGCCGCTCACGCCTTGCCTGGCGCGGGCTCGCCGCTTGCCTTGCAATGTCGAGCACGCTCACATAAGATCGCGAAACTATGTGGAGGCCTTCTATGCTGCCCTGGTTACACGCCATTCCCTATCCGGATATCGACCCCGTATTTCTTCGATTGGGCCCCTTACAGTTCCGATGGTACGGCCTGATGTATCTCATCGGACTCACGCTCGCCTACTTCATCATCGAAGCGCGAGCGAGGGCTCAGAAACTTCCGCTGAACAAGGATCAGGTCTACGACATGATCGTCTATGCGGCGGTGGGCGTGTTTGCCGGAGGACGGCTGGGCTATGTGCTGTTCTACAACCTGTCCTATTATCTGGAGAATCCACTGAAGATTTTCGCGGTCTGGGAAGGCGGCATGTCCTTCCACGGCGGGCTGATCGGCACCATCGTAGCGCTGATCCTGTTTGCAAAACGGCAAGGCATGACGGTGCTCACCATTGCCGACCTGGCCGCCGGTGTGACCCCGGTCGGCCTCGGACTGGGGCGAATTGGCAACTTTATCAACGGTGAGCTGTACGGCCGCCCCACTGATGTGGACTGGTGTATGGTATTTCCAGCCGGCGGGATGGTCTGCCGCCATCCCTCACAGCTTTATGAAGCGTTCCTGGAGGGCCTGTTGCTGTTTACGGTGCTGTGGTTGATCACCCGCCGTCTGCCGCCATCAGGAACCGTCTTCGGATCTTTTCTGGTCGGCTACGGGCTTTGTCGGATTGTGGTGGAGTTTTTTCGGGAGCCGGATGCGCAGATCGGCTT